>CADBUH010000052.1 GCA_902797775.1 uncultured Erysipelotrichaceae bacterium
CCATTACGAACTTGGTATTCGGTTAAGTTTGTAATGTTGATGTTGGTTGGTTTTTCTGTTGTGGTGATGATACATTGATAATCTTTTTGAATGAGTTTTAATAACTTTTCTTGTCGATTCTTATCTAGTTCACTCAATACATCATCTAGTAATAACACCGGTTTATTCTTCTTATTCTTTTCAATGTAATGAAGTAACGATAATTTAAACGCAAGAATAATCATTCTTTTTTGACCTTGGCTTGCGATATTAATTACTTCTTTTCCATCCATTAAGAATTGAATATCTTCTCGATGAATACCTTCATTTGTCACATGTGTTTCTTTATCTCTTTTACGGTTGTTTTGATACATTTGTTTTAGTTGTTCGAACTTTGGTTTTGTTGTATCAATACAACTGAGATATTGAATTTGAACGATACTCTTTTCATCTGCTAAATCTTGGTAGATATCTTTTATATAAGAGTTAATATCTTTTATAAAGTTTTCTCTTTCTTCAATGATGATACTTTCTTCTTGTATCATTTGTTCATCAAGAATATCTAAGTAAGATTCATCAACGGTATTGTTTTTTAATAAAGCATTTCTATTTTTTAATAGTGTTCGATATTTGTTTAAAGAATAGAGATATTTATGATTAATTTTCGTAATTTCTTGATCAATCAATTTTCTTCTACTTCTTGGTGCTTCATTAAATAAACTTAAGTCATCAGGAGAAAATAAAACAACATTTAATAAACCTATAAATTCACTACTTCTCTGAATTGGTTGTTTATTCAAAAATAATGTTTTTCCACCAGGATGTAATACTACTTCAAGTCTTTTCTTTTTATCATCGATTACTTCACATCCTATCTTCGCCATCTCTTTACCTTCTTTAATTAATTTAGAATCTTCTAAGATGCGATGAGATCTTGTAAGAGATAAATAAACTAAACTTTCTAGTAGATTTGTTTTACCTTGGGCATTTTTTCCAGTAATGAGATTCATATTTGGATTGAATATAATTTCTTCTTTTTCGTAATTTCTATAATTACGAAGCCATAGTTTTTCTATAATCATCCAATTACAAATTTCTTTCCTTCCACAACCACTTCATCACCAGGTACTAACTTTTTTCCTTTCCTATTCTCTTTTACACCATTCACATAAACTTCATGGTCTTCTAAGAATATTTTTACCTGTCCTCCCGTATCACAAAAACCGGCTAATTTTAAGAATTGGGAGAGCTTAATATATTCTGTTTTTATCTTCATTTTTAAGCCTCTCTTTCCTTCTTTTTTTAGCCTTCTAAATTATATCATAAAACACTCTAAAATAGGCATTTTTAAGCCATTTTTTTAAATTTTTTAAGCACAAAAAAAGAGGTATTTTTTACCTCTTTTTTATCCCATTTTAATTGTATGTTCGAACTGGTAAAACGAGTTGAATTAAATCCTCTGGATTTTTCTCTTTTGTGAGGATAAATGGCTTCATATTTTCTGTAAATTGAATCATAATATTCTCACTTTTTAGAGCTCTACAAGCTTCAATAACGTAGTGACCAGAGAAACTAATATCGAGAGGTTCTCCTTCATAACTAATTGCGTTCATTTCTTCTCTAAATTCACCAATTTCTTGGGATTTATTAGTGATTGTGATGTCATCTTTACTATTGATTTGAAGACGAATAATAGACATATTATCCGTTTTAATGAAAGAGGTACGATCAATCGCATTAATTAAGTCTTGTCGATTAATAACTAATGTATGATTAAATACCTTAGGTATTAATCTTTCTGTTTCAGGGTAGGCTCCATCTAATAAACGAGATTGTAAGAGAATATTATTTGATTTAAATTGAATTTTCTTAGTATTTAGATAGACATCTAAATCTTTATCTAATTCATTAAAGATAGATTTAACTTCATTTAATGATTTTGTAGGAACTGTAATATTAAATTCACCACTATTTAATTCACTTACTTTCTTAGCTAAACGATAAGAATCTGTCGCTGTAATAATTAATTGGTTATTATTACTTTGAAAATTAACACCAGTTAATACTGGTCTAGTTTCTTTTGAACTCGATGCGAAGGATGTTTCATCTATGATGGCATTTAATAATCCTGCATTAATATTTAAATGATTTTCAGGTGTGGAAAAATCAATGGTAGGATAATCATTTGCACGATATCCATTAATTTTAAATTCTACTTTATTTCCACTAAAGCGAGTTAAAGTACCATCAATGATTTCTACTTGAATTTCTTCTGAATCCATCTTTTTAACAATATCTAATAAATATTTAACATCGATTACAATACTTCCTTCTTCTAAGATAGATAAACCTAGTTCTTCATCGATATCATTTGATAAATTCATTTCAATTGATATATCTGCATCACTACCTGTTAGTTTTAATCCTTCTGAACTCGCTTCTAGTTTAATACCACTTAAAGCAGGAACTGGATAATTTGAAGATACAGATCTACTAACAATCATTAATGCATTGTATAGTTTTGTTTTATTAATTTTGAAATTCATAGTAATCATCCTTTCATGTATATTCTTTTTTAAGTTTATTATTATTAAGCCTGTGGAAGTTGTGGATAACTTCAAATATTGGCTTTCTTATCAACTATTTTAACACTTTCTATATGTTGAATAAAGGTGAATAATTGGGGATTATTAGGAGGTAATTAATTTTTCTATTTCATTAATTGCGGTAGATAAAGCACGATCTTTCTTGATTTGTTTTTCAACTTTTGTACAAGAAGAGATAATTGTGGAATGATCTCTACCTCCAAATTCATCACCTATCTTTATATAAGGTAAATCTAAGAGTTTTCGACATAAATAGATAGAAATATGTCTTGCATTCGCAATATTCTTAGTTCTTGTTTTACCAGTGATTTGTTGGCGGGTTAAACCATAATAATCCGCAACACATTTAATAATCTTATTAGGAGATAAACCATCTTTCTCACTTACAACTGCTTGGTTTTTTAACGCATTCACAACGGTTTCAAAATGAATGATGTTTTTATCTTCTTGAAACATAATGGCGTAGAATAAGACTCTATTCCAAGCTCCTTCTAACTCTCTTACATTTCCACAGAAATTAGAAGCAATATAAGCTAAACCTTGTTCATCAACATCTTCAATTTCGTTCCCACTATTTTTAATTTTTGTTTGTAAGATAGCGAGAGAAGTTTCAAACTCTGGAGAATCAATTCCTACCGATAAACCAGAACTAAAACGACTGATTAAACGATCTTCAAGACCTTTTATTTCTTTCGGTTGACGATCAGAAGCGATACATACTTGATTATGATGGTTATTCACAATTTCGTTATAAATAGAGAAGAAAATTTCATGGGATTTTTCTTTTCCTGCTAAGAATTGAATATCATCCACAAGTAATAAATCTAAACTCGACATATAACGTTTAAATTCATCAATTTTATGATCATTAATCGCCTTAATAACTTTTTCCACAAATTTAAAAGATTCAATATAATATACTTTTTTATCAGGATAGACTTTCTTAACATAGTTACCAATCGCCATTAAAAGATGGGTTTTTCCTAGACCTGAATTACCATAGATAAAGAGGGGATTGAAGTATTTACCTGGATTATAAGCACAGGCTAAAGCAGCTGCTTGGCTTTCTCTATTACAATCTCCTACAACGAAGTTTTCAAAGGTTTTATCAGCTTGTATTTCAGAACTATTAAAGTAATCATCGAGTTCAATACTATTTTCAACGACATTATAGATGTTTTCTTTGGATTTAATTTCAGATTCAATACATACTTCAACGGTAATTGGATGATCTAATTGTAAGACTTCAATAAACGCAGATTGGAGTACATCTAAGAATTGATTTTC
>CADBUH010000053.1 GCA_902797775.1 uncultured Erysipelotrichaceae bacterium
AATAATAGAATCTTCTTTGTTTGCTAGGATTGCTCCTAATGTTAATGCAGCTGAGAATAAACAACCTGTTTTATAATAATGAACTCTCTTTAATTCCTCAAAATTCATATGTGTATTATCATCTACATCTAAACATTGACCAAGTATCATGCCTGAAGCACCAGCATTTTTACTTAATATTTGTATTCCTTTTACGATAATGGAAGGATTTACATTTGCTTTAGCCATTACTTCAAAAGCATAGGTTAATAATCCATCCCCTGCTAAAATCGCATTTGCTTCTCCATATTGAATATGACAAGTAGGTTTCCCTCTTCTTAATGAATCATTATCCATGGCAGGTAAATCATCATGAATTAAAGAATAGGTATGAATCATTTCAAGAGCACACGCAAAAGGACTCGCAATTTCTGCTTCAATTCCATACCCTTTTGCTACTGCATATACCATAAGTGGTCTTAAACGTTTACCACCCGCAAGAAGAGAATAACGCATTGCTTCTTTTACTGTACTATCTTCCAGTAAATCAATTTCTTTATTTAATAATTCTTCAAAATTAGTCATCATCTTCTTCACTCTTTTGTTTGATTTCTTCAATCTTTGATTCAAATCCTTTTAATTTTGTATCACATTCTTTTACGAGTTTTAAACCTTCTTCAAATAAGTTAATTGCTTCATCTAATGGAATATCATTTTCTTCTAATAAAGAAACGATTTCTTGTAGACGATCCATAGATGCCTCAAATGATTGTTCTTTTTTTGCCATGGTTATTCCTCCTCAATATGGTTAATTGTTGCTTCTGCACTACCATCAATATATTTAATCTTAATATTGGATTTTTCATTAATCTCTTGAATACTTTTGATCGTTTTATTATTTAAGGTCGTAATTGCATATCCTCTTTGTAATACCTTAAGTGGAGAATAAGCATCTAATAATGCGATAGATTGATTTAACTTAGATTTCTTTTGTAAATCTATATTTTCTAAATCTTTTAACAAAGTATTCTTATAATCATTTAATTCGATTTGTTCTTGTTTAATAACTTTAGAGATTAATTGACCTAAGAGGTTTTTATTTTCATTGAGTTTTGTTTTATGAATATATGTTGTATCCGAAATCATCTTCTCTAGAGATTGTTCTAAATAATGAAGATGGATTTGTTTTTCACTATAGAGACGTTCAGGATTAGAGAATATTTTACTTCTTTTAATATTCTTTAAATCAACAATATTTCTTTGTAAGATTTGTTTAATACTATTATTGAGTCTTATCTTTGCATCCGATAAGTCTTCTAGAACATCCATAATATTTGGAGTAATTAATTCTGCAGCACCCGTTGGTGTAGGAGCTCTTAAATCAGCTACATAATCTGCAATGGTATCATTTATTTCATGACCTATACCCGTTACAATAGGTGTTTTTAACTCATAAATAAAGTGTGCTAAAGTTTCGTCATTAAATGACCATAAGTCTTCAATAGAGCCTCCACCCCGAACAAGTAATAAGACATCATGTCCATCTGAATCTGCTTTTTTAAGTGCTTCTATAATTTGTGGTGCACTTTCTTTACCTTGCACATTGACAGGATAATCCACAACCTTTGCGATTGGCCATCTTCTTTGTAAGGTGGTTAATACATCTGCTCTAGCAGCTGTTTTATCCCCTGTAATTAAACCTATCGACATAGGGTAATGTGGTAATTCTTTTTTATGAGATTCCTCAAATAATCCTTTTTCAAATAATTTCTTCTTTAATGCTTCAAATTTAAGATAGAGATCTCCAAGTTCATTATTTTCCATCTTATTCACAATTAACTGCATCGTTCCTCTTGCTTCATAGACAGAAACATTTCCTCGTACGATTACTTTATCTCCTTCTTTAGGTGCGAAATTAACACTTCGATTATAAGAAGAAAACATCGTACAAGAAATTACAGCACTTTCATCTTTTAAACTAAAGTACCAATGTCCTGAACGATGGTTCGTAAAATTTGATATTTCTCCTTCTACGAGTACATTTTGCGTATAAGGATTATCTTCTAATACACTTTTAAGATAATGTACAAGACGACTTACAGAAATCGGATCATTCATACGCGATCTAATACTCCATTAATTAATTTGTAAGATTCTGCATCACAGAATTCTTTTGAAAGATTAATATATTCATCTATGATGATTGGAGTTTCGATCTCTTTTAAATCAAATTCAGCACATCCACATAATAGAATGGCTTGTTCAATAAATCCTAGACGTTCAAAACGCCAAGAATCTAAGACTTGATTCAAGTAACCAATATAACGTTCTTTTTCTGTAATCGCAGTGAAAACAACTCTTTTAATATACTCATCACTTTCTAGTTGTTTAACAGTAAAAGAATCTTTTAATAATTCATTAATATCTCTTTCTTTCACAAGATATTGATAAACGCAAATCATTGCTTTTTTTCTACTTTCATGTCGATTCATATCCCTAATATTTTACCACGTATCTTCTCCTCTTAACAGTTGAAGAATTAGTTTTCCTATTCTATGATATCTAAGTATGAATAATATCAAAGGAAAACGTAAAAAAATCTATGAACACCTACATACATTACATATTCATCGTAAACTTGTAAGAGAGTTTTGTTTTAAATGTGGTCTATATAAACAAGGAATAATTCACGATTTATCAAAATATTCATTGGAAGAATTACTACCAAGTATTAAATATTATCAAGGAAATCGTTCCCCTTTAGCCTATGAAAAGGAATTAAAAGGATATTCGGAAGCTTGGTTAAGACATAAAGGAAGAAATAAACATCATTGGGAATATTGGTATGACTTTATTGTGGATCGTTTTCAACCAATTGAGATGCCAGTACCTTATTTAGTAGAGAGTATTTGTGATCGTATTGCGGCTAGTAAAGTTTATCTAAAAGATAAATATACAGATGCTAGTCCTTTAGAATATCTTCTTACGAAAGATGTAACAGATTACATGCATCCAAATACCGCAAATGAGTTTAAGAGAATACTAACCTATCTTAAAGATAATGGTGAAGAAAAAACATTTAAAATGTTACGTGAAATGGTACAAGAAGATAAAAAAAGAAGACATAAGGATTAAGCCCATAAGGGCTTTTTCTTATGCCTTCCTAACTAATATCTTAAGAAAGATTATTTATTGAAATCATTGTCTTTATTCTTAACAATGACATCGTGTGCTCCACCTTCCACAATAGAAGTAGAAGAAACTAAAGTTAGTTTCGCTTTCTTTTGTAGTTCAGGGATGGATAATGCTCCACAGTTACACATTGTAGATTTAACTTTTGCGATTGTTAAAGCAACATTATCTTTTAAGAATCCTGCGTATGGTACATAGGAATCTACGCCTTCTTCAAAGGTTAATTTTGAATTACCACCTAAATCATAACGTTGCCAGTTACGAGCACGATTACTTCCTTCACCCCAATACTCTTTGACATAGGAGCCATTTAACATAATCTTTTCACCTGGTGCTTCTTCAAAACGTGAGAAGTATCTTCCTAACATAACAAAGTCTGCACCCATTGCAAGAGCTAATACAATGTGATAATCATAAACGATACCACCATCACTACAAATTGGAATATATACACCATGTTTCTTATAGTAGGCATCACGTGCTTTCGCTACTTCAATTGTCGCAGTAGCTTGTCCTCTACCAATTCCTTTTGTCTCACGCGTAATACAAATGGAACCTCCTCCAATGCCTACTTTAATAAAATCAGCACCACAATCTGCTAAATAATTGAATCCTTCTTCATCAACGACATTTCCAGCCCCAACAAGTACTTTATCTTTATATTTCTTCTTTATCCACTTAATGGTATTTCCTTGCCATTCACTATAGCCATCGCTTGAATCAATACATAGACAATCAACCCCTGCGTTAACAAGTGCAGGAACACGTTCTTGATAATCTCTTGTATTGATACCAGCACCTACCATAAATCTCTTTTCATCATCTAATAACTCATTTGGATGATCTTTATGAGATTCATAGTCTTTACGGAATACAAGGTATTGTAGATGATCTTTTGAATCAACAATAGGTAATGAATTCAATTTATGATCCCAAATCAAGTCATTACACTCACTAAGTGTGTTTGTTGTTTTTCCAACAATTAACTTATCTCTAGGAGTCATGAATTCTTTTACCTTAACAGTAGGCTTTAATCGATTTACACGATAATCTCTAGAGGTTACTAAACCTAATAGTTTTCCATTTGCACTTCCATCATCTGTAACAGGCATTGTAGAGTGTCCTGTTTTATCCAGTAAGAATAACATTTCTTGTAACGTTGTATCTGGTGTTACATTTGAATCACTTACAACAAATCCTGCTTTGTAATTCTTAACACGTGCGACCATTGCAGCTTGTGACTCAATGGATTGTGCACCATAAATAAAAGACATTCCCCCTTCTTTCGCTAAGGCAATTGCGAGTTCATCTCCAGAAACCGATTGCATAATCGCACTTACCATGGGAATGTTTAAATGAATGGCAGATTTTTTTCCTTTCTTAAAACGTGTTAATGGTGTTGTTAAAGACACCGCAGAAGGAATACATTTTTCTGATGTAAAACCAGGAACTAAAAGGTATTCACTAAATGTGTGTGATGGTTCTTTATAATACTTAGCCATACTGCTCCTCCTATTGTTTTTGTAATTATAGATATATTTTCAATGAAAGTAAAGGTATTGTCGTGATATAATTTCTATTTGTAAGGAGCGATATTTATGAGATTAAAAAATAGTTTCTTCTTTACTTTAAGAGAAGATGTAAAAGATGAAGACTCCATTAGTAGTAATTTATTAGTACGTGCTGGATTTATTAAGAAAAGTAGTGCTGGTGTCTATATGATGTTGCCACTTGGATTACGTGTCTTAAGTAAGATTAATTCGATTATTCGTGAAGAAATGGATAAGACAGGATGCCAAGAACTCTTAATGCCTGCTTTAATACCTGAAGAAGTCTATATTTCAAGTGGAAGAAGAGCTGGATTTGGGAATGGGATGTTCTCTTTAAAGGATCGTAAAGGTCAACCATATGTATTAGGACCTACACATGAAGAACTTTTTGCGATAGCAGCGAAAATGAAAATACAATCTTATAAAGATATGCCCTTCTCTCTTTATCAAATTGAAACAAAGTATAGAGATGAACCTAGACCTCGTTATGGATTAATTCGTGTACGTGAATTCCAAATGAAAGATGCATATAC
>CADBUH010000054.1 GCA_902797775.1 uncultured Erysipelotrichaceae bacterium
AGAGTTCTGCATCTATAAAAAGTAAGGTGGGTTAGGGGATATGAAATACGCTACGATTAAAGAATATGATATAGCAAATGGACCAGGGGTAAGATTATCATTATTTGTATCAGGATGTAATCATCATTGTCCAGAATGCTTTAACGAAGTTGCTTGGTCATTTGACTATGGCAATGAGTTTACAAAAGAAATAGAAGATGAAATCTTGGATAAAGTGGGTAGTGATTTCTATAAAGGATTATCATTACTTGGTGGAGAACCTTTAGACCCAAGAAACCAAGAGGGATTACTCTCATTGGTGAAAAGGTTTAAGGAGAAATATATCGATAAAACGGTATGGTGTTACACAGGATACACCTGGGAATCCATACCAGGAGATAGAGAGATTTTAAAATACATTGATGTACTGGTAGATGGACCATTCTTGATAGATAAAAAGGACATCAGACTTATCTTTAGAGGGTCATCGAACCAAAGAATTATTGATGTACAGAAATCTCTAAAAGAAAATAAAGTAGTGGTGATTGACCCTAACATTTGGTCTTAATCTATACAAAAAATAAATCCAGGTTGGTATCAATGTGATATACAACCTGGATTCTTTTGTTTGTTTAGAATGTACCTGTTTTAAAATCCTCGGATTTATAACATTCTTCGACATGCTCGTTTCCATCTTCGTCTGTTACAATGGAAGGGAACCATATCTCATCTATACCAAGCATTGGGTCTGTCAACATCATTCGGCAAGCGGTTTCCACAATCTCTCCAAGAGAATACATACTCCATTGTAAATCCTTCTTCTGAGCAATCACTGAACAGAAATCATATGCCGCAGCATAAATCTCATCGCAGCGTGCAACTTGGTCATTATCTAATTCCACCTCATCGCTTTCATCCTTAACAGGGATTCCAACCTGTTCACCATTTTTATCATACATTGGATATACAGTCTGAACATGCGTGTTCTCCGGTAATCCTGTTGGATGAAATAATCGTCTTCTTGTTTCAGCAAATTTTCCCATTTACTTTAACCTCATTAATCTCGTTCATCGCTTTCATAAAACCTCCTTTAAATACCTCGTACCTGTGAAGCAATCATATCTGCTGTATGAGTATATAATATATTTGGATAATCGTGAATGGAACTAGAATAATATTTCCATTCTGACTTATCCGTAAACGCACTCAGAAGAATATGATTTAAAAGGATATGATACCGAATACACATCAACTCTTCATGTGTTAATTGGATATGACTTGCTAATAGGAGGACACTCTTAGAACCATGACCACCCTCGACTCTGTCATCATAATCAATATTAGAAATTTCTCCGTTTTCATTATATTCCCACTTGTAGTTATAGCACTTGCATATATCATGAAGTAATCCAATTAATAACGGACTTTCTGCTCGTTCCCACTCAAGACCAAGTTTATCCGTTAAGTTTACAAGTTCTTTTGCAACTGCAATGGAGTGTTTTACTAAGCCTCCCCGTTCTGCTCCATGATGGGATTTCGCAGCAGGACAATCAAAGTATCCAATCTCATCCAACCATTCTTCAAATCCCTTTGGTACAACCTTCCCAATCATCTCGTGAACTTCTTTCTTTGCATCTTCTTTACGCATAAAATAATAATCCTCCTCCAAAATATTTATAGCTTGCTTAACATGTTGTCTTGTAAGTCCAGCTTTTTCAAACATTCCGTTTCTTGGTGTTCCTAAACTTGTCTTCACAAGTTCCTTCCCTACGAATCCTTTTAAATCATATTCTTCATCATCAATTACCACGAACTGACGGACATCAAACCCATACTTTTCCTTTGCCTCTGTTATCCAAGTACGAATTTCTGTTTCTCTATGTCCATAATATCTTCCAAGACTCATACGTGGAGTAATTCCAATGACATCAATATGGAACCATTTGAATTTTCTCTTTAATGATTTCATACGGGAATTATTCTCTTCAAAAGGTACATCCCAACCACCTCTCCAAGAACTACTAAGTACAACCTTAGCACCCGTTTTCTTTAGTATTTTACTGAGTAGATATACTTTATAAGTTCGTACCCC
>CADBUH010000055.1 GCA_902797775.1 uncultured Erysipelotrichaceae bacterium
AATTCTTTAGCAATCTTACCTCCTGCATTAATTCGTATGAAAGATGCATTAATTCAAGAAGGCTTTTCAATTGAGGAAGATATCACAACGATAGAAGAGTTATCAAAAGCGATAAAGCGTGAGGTGAACCATGGGTAATTTCACGTTAGGTAGATATATTCCATTAGATTCTCCAATTCATCGTATGGACCCACGTGCGAAGATTTTGGCGATGTTACTCGTATTAATCGCAATCTTCTTTCCAGCAGGATGGATTGGTTATGGCATCATCTTTGTATGTGTATCCATTACAATTCTCATTGGAAAATTATCGTTTAAATATATTTTAAAATCCATGAAACCAATGATGTTCATGATGCTTTTCTTATTGATTATGAACTGTTTGGTTCTTAAGACTGGTGTTCCTTTATTCCATATTGGTTCTTTTACAGTCTATAATGATGCCGTATTCCAAACACTCTATATTGTGGTTCGTTTATTATTGATGATTATGATCACAACTTGTTTAACAGCTACCACAAAACCATTAGATATGACACTTGGAATTGAAGACTTATTAAAACCATTCCAAAAGATTCATGTGCCAGCACATGAGATAGCGATGTTAATAAGTATTGCGTTACGTTTTATCCCTGATTTAATTGATGAAACAACACGTATTATGAAAGCACAAGAAAGCCGTGGTGTAGACCTTAAAGAAGGTAAGATGAAAGAAAAGATTATGGCTGTCTTATCCTTAATCGTTCCTTTATTTGTTTCTGCTTTCCAAAGAGCAGAAGATTTAGCTAATGCCATGGAAGCAAGAGGCTATGCTCCAGGAGAACCACGTACAAGATACAAAGTATTAAAGATGGAAATGCGTGATTGGATCTTACTTCTTTGTGCCTTCTTACTATTAGTAGGTATGATTGTATTATCGAGGATTGTCTAATGCGTTACAAATGTACCGTTAGTTATAATGGGCATAACTATTCAGGTTGGCAAACCCAAAAGAAAAACAATAGCATTCAAGAACAAATCGAGAATGCTTTATTTCAATTAACACATCAAAAGATTAATATAACCGCAGCAGGTAGAACAGACCGTGGTGTTAATGCGAAGGGTCAAGTTTTTCATTTTGATTCGGATTTAGAGATGACACCACGTAAGTGGAAAGGCGCCATCAATAACTTCTTACCAGAAGATATCCATATCATAGAAGTCGAAGAAAAAGATTATCGTTTTCACGCTAGATACAGTGTGAAATCTAAACAATATGACTACCAAATCAATTTTGGAGAATATGATGTATTCACCAAAGATTATGCATACCAATGTCCTTATCCTGTAGATATCAAATTAATGGAGAAAGCTTCCAAACTCTTTATTGGAACCCATGATTTTACTTCCTTTAATTCAAATTCATTAAAAGAAACACCAGATCAAGTTCGTACCATTGAAGATATCATCTTTCATAAAGAAGGGGACACATTAACAATCTCTTTCATTGGTAGAGGATTCTTACGATATATGGTAAGGATGCTAGTAGCACAACTTTTAGATGTAGGTAGAGGTAAACAAACCCTACAAGATCTTAAAGAAAAGTTTGAATTAAAATCCAAACGTGTAGGTCGTAAGAATGCACCAAGTGAAGGATTAACCTTAGTAAAGATTGATTACTTTGAAGTATTAGCTTTAGATGAAGCCTATATGATTCGTGAATATCTACCAGAAGATCTTCTTCCAAAAGGATTAACGCTAAAGAAAGCTTATAAAAAACACTATGCTTTTACAGAAAGACATAGTCAAACTATCCTAGGAGATATTGAGATAAAGAACCATAAGATGATTCCTCATCTCTATGATGAAACCCTACAAGAACACTTACAAAAACTCGTTGAGAATATAGCTTTATAGTAAAGATAATGAGTACTATTCTTGCATGAATAGTTTGTTCAAGATATGATATTCAACAATTAATGATAACGAAGTTGTTGTTTAATATGTAAATACATTAGGAGAGACACCTACACCAACCCCAACACCTCCTACAAAAACGAATCCACCTAAAAGACAAGAAGTTCCAAATACTTCTGATCCTACAAATAGAACTTATTTCTGGATCTTCGGTTTAAGTTTAGTGGGAATCTATTTAACCTTAAAATCTTTAAAAGAAAACGTTATTGAATAGAGAAGGACGAGAAATCCTTCTCTATTCTTTATATTTAAAATACATATTGACGTAAAATGAGAGTGATTATAAAATAATCATCGGCACCTCGTGTCAAATGTAGCCCCGGAAACTACATTAGGAGGATTATAAACTATGCGTCAAACAACGATGCTAAAGCCAAGTGAAGTTGAACGTCAATGGTATGTTGTTGATGGTACAAACTGCACATTAGGTAGATTAGCTACAGAAGTAGCTACTGTTTTAAGAGGTAAGCATAAACCTACATATACACCAAATGTTGATTGTGGTGACTATGTAATCGTGGTAAATGCAGACAAGATTAAAATCAGTGGTGATCAAGATGAAAAGAAATTCTACTACTCACACTCAATGTATCCAGGTGGATTAAAAGTACGTAGTACTAAAGTAATGCGCGAACAATACACAGTAGAGTGGGTTGAGAAAGCAATTAAAGGCATGTTACCACACACAAAATTAGGTGATAAGATGCGTGGACATTTATTTGTATATGAAGGTCCAGAACATCCACATGCTGCACAAAAACCGGTTGAGTTAAAAATTAAAGGTTAGGAAGGATAAAGATATATGGCTGGAAAAAAGAAAACAAATGTAACATATGTTGGTACAGGACGCCGTAAAAAGTCTACAGCACGTGTCTTTATGACTCCTGGAACCGGTACAATTACAGTAAATGGAAAAACATTAGAAGAGTATCTCCCACAAGCTACTCTACGTATGATTGTGAATAGTCCATTAGAACTAACAGAAACAAATGGACAATTCGATATCAAGATCAACGTTGCAGGTGGAGGATATACAGGTCAAGCTGGAGCTATGCGTCATGGTATCGCTCGTGCTCTCTTAGAGGCAAGTGCAGATTATCGTCCAGCACTCAAAAGAGCTGGTTTCTTAACACGTGATGCACGTGAAAAAGAAAGAAAGAAGTATGGCTTAAAAGGTGCACGTCGTGCTCCACAATTCAGCAAACGTTAATTTGTTGGATATCAAAAAGTATCTCTTATCAAAGAGATACTTTTTTTATAAAAAAATAGACCCGAAGGTCTATAAACTATTGATATGTTTCTTTAATTTCTTGAAGGTTTCATCACTTAAATCATGTTCTACCTTACATGCATCAAGTTCTGCTAATTCAGGATCTACACCAAGTTTAATAAAGAAATTGGTAAGAAGTTGATGACGTTCATAAATATGTTTCGCAATAGCTCTTCCTGGAGGAAGTAATTTTATTTCTCCTGATTTTTCCATAGAGATATACCCATTCTCTCTAAGTTTTTTCATCGCAATACTAACGCTTGCTTTGGAGAATCCTTTTTCTTCTGCGATATCAATGGAATGAACAACACCTTTTCTTTGTTGGATGACTAAAATGGATTCTAAGTAGTCTTCTGCAGATTCATAAATATTCATAATTTATTTACTCCTTAACTTATATTATACACAATTCTAAATTATGGTTTTATTCTTTTCTCTACAATAATACGTTACATGTGTAGGAATTTCATTTTGAAATAGTTGGAAGAAGGAATTATCAACTAATTTATTCTTTGGTTTATTTAATCGATAATGCTTTTCTTTCACAACTTCATCATATGAATAATCCACTTTAAGAATATATTCTTTGATTGTTTTATCTTCTTCTTGAAAGGTACGAGAATAGAGGAAGGTAATGGTATTAGGGGTTTCATCATTTTTAACCGTACATTCTTGTAGATCAAGATGTTTAGGGAGTTCTACACTCTTACAAAATAAAGTAAAGATATAGTGATAAAAACCTAATGGTTTATCTTCTTCAAAATAAGCACGGAAGAAATCATTCATCTTTGCTTCAATGGTATCTCCTTGCCATGCATGAAAGTCTGTCTTATAACCAATACTCGTTATAATTTCTTCAATGAATTTTCTAGGCAAGAATAAGACACCTACACCATAGGGATTAAATACGATATTACCTGTAAACCGATTGCATAACTCTACCACATCTTTAAAAGGTAATACGAGTACATCCGTTTCATTGTCTGGTGTTTTAGGAGAGCGAAGGTAGGCGTCTGTACAAGTAAAGACAGGTAGATATTCAATGTTTTGTTCTTTGGTAGATAAAGCAGTAAAGGAATAAAGAGAGGAACTTGTAAAGAGGCCCATAATCTTATTGAAGAAGGAATTTGCGTTTGGATGTTTATAGGCAGGAACTAAAAAATGTCCATAAGCGAGAGCTTGGAAGAGAATATTATAGTAGTGTTCCGTTTCACGTATTTCATTGGAAGCAGTTAATAAACCTGTTAAGAAAGGATTTTCAACTTGCGATTCAACACTTTGATAAGTTGTATGTGGAACATTTGTCATGACCATTAAATGAGGATAATAATCTGGTAGATAATTTGCTTGTACAATAAAGAAACCATATTGATTTTCAATGGAGGATACACTTTCTCCATTGATTAATAAATCAACTACTTTTCCAACCATATAACGATTCGTAGATAGATATAGATAAACATGGTTACCTACTTCTACTTTTCCACTCATATAACTAGGAAACCGTACCAAGGAGAAATCATCATCAAAGGTAATATCCTTTGTGACACAATAAAATGGATTTGGTGTTAGGTTTGTAGAAAGGGCACGTATCAAAGGATCTTGTACTCTTGCGTTATAATACATCTTCGCTAAATTATTACAAAGTAATACTAACGCAACCCCAAACATAAACAGAATTCCAAATGAAATAAAACTTTCATAAGGACCATTCAAGATCATAAATAAATCGGCCACAAATAGTAATAGGGCAAAAAGAACTAATTGTAAGAGAATTTGTTTTTGAAGTTTTGTATGTTTCTTTAAAGGACGAGGAAAAATGGTTTGAAAGTTATACTTTGTCATAAAGAAACAAAAAGCAACAAGTAATAATATAATAATCGCTAAAAAACGAAGCTCTTCTAAAAAAAGTACGCTAATTGAGGCAAAGGCGATTGTTATCGTCATGAACAATAAGATAAAAAAAGAAATAAATTGAAATCTTAAACGTGCTTGTAGAGGGTTCTTCTTCATGAGTATTATCATACCTTATTTTAGGAGGAATTGAATAATTTAATTAGGTCCATTATCATAGATTTATGAAAAAGATTTTATTCTATCAATTAGAAGATATCCAAAAACAAGTTTATCCATCCATTGCGAAGCGTCTTGGATACACCATGATTTCTCTCGATGACAATGATTTAGATAAAACATTAAAAGATCTTTTTACAGTGGAAGAGAATCATCGTGGTATCTGTGAAGAATTTCAAGACTCTTTTTTTGTGATGAATGAAATGACAACACAAGACTTAATGATACTGTTGGATGCTTTTCAAACAGCGAAGATGCCCTATAAAGGAATTAAAGTTATGCGTACAGAGACAAATGAAAATTGGACCTTAAGAGAATTATTCCAAGAGACATCTCAAGAACATCAAATGTTTCAAAACGTAAAGTTATTAGACCAATTATTAAAGTCTTCGAATACAGTGGATCTTTCTTTATTGAAAGAAGAAGATCGAGAACACTTTAAACAAACTCTAATGTCATCTTTCTTATTACTAAAGAGTGGTCAATTCACAAAAGAAGAATTAGACCGTGCGATACAAGAGATGAAAGATGCGTTAATGATGGTAAAGAAAGCGGTGCATTAAGATGGCTAAGATATGTATTATCGGTGGCGCAAATATTGATATTTGTGGAAAGAGTAATAACCCTTTACGACTACATGATTCAAATCCTGGAAAGATTGAAACACGATTTGGTGGGGTAGGAAGAAATATTGCGGAAGTATTATGTCTATTAAACCAAAAAGTGGAATTCGTTACTTGTTTTGGAAATGATGAATTTGGAAAAGCTCTCTATGAAGATTGTATAAACAAGGGAATGGATTGTACGAAAGCGAAATTTAGTAAGGAAGTGAAAAGTTCAATCTATCTCGCCATCATGGATGAGAATGGAGAACTCACTTTAGGAATGAGTGATATGCGTGTATTAGATGAAATTACACAAGATGATATTCTTCAAAGTATTGAGGATTTATCTGAAGAAGATATTCTGATTGTGGATTCTAATCTAAGAGAAGAACTTATTGAAGTCGCTTTAAAAAATACAAAGGCGAAGAAAGTATCCGATCCTGTAAGTGCGAGTAAATGTATGCGTTTAAAACCATATTTAAAATATATTGATATCTTTAAACCAAACCAATATGAAGCAGAAATGTTAAGTGGGATTCATATTAAAGATGAAGAGAGTGCGAAACAATGTATGGATTGGTTCTTACAAGAAGGTGTAAAAGAAATCTTAATCTCTCTTGCAGAAAAGGGAGTTCTAGTCGGAACAAAAGATAAAAAAGTTTGGTATCGACATCGTCAAGTAAACGTTAGTAATGTGACAGGGGGAGGAGATTCTCTTCTTGGCATGTATTTATCAAAACGTTTAGAACATATGGATACTTTCCAAGCGATTTATCACGCAATTATCGCTGCGATCCAAAAGATTGAGTATCGTGAAATTCATGCGGTAGAAAATATTGATGATTTAGTAGATGAAATGGGAATTAATGGGGTAGAATTGTAGAAGGTGGTAAAACAATGGCACAAGAAAAAGGTATGATTCAAACCGTAGTCACAAAAGAATCTTTAAAAAAGGCATTAGAGGAAATTGGTGTAACTTCTAATATGATGATTGAAGTGCATTCCTCCTTGTCTTCCTTTGGTCATGTGATTGGTGGAGCTCGTACAGTGGTGGATGCCTTAATGGAAATCGTAGGGGAAGATGGAACACTTCTTATGCCGGTTCAAGCAGTTGATAATTCAGAACCTAGTAAATGGGTGAATCCTCCTGCTTCTACAACCTTATGGAAAACCATTCGTAAAGAGATGCCAGAATATAATCCAGAAAGAACGGATTTATGGAGAATGGGTGCGGTAGCAGAAAACTTCCGTAATCGAGATGGAATTGTTTTTTCAAACCATCCTTCTATGTCTTATGCAGCTTATGGACGTCATGCGAAATTATTATGTAACCGTCAATCCTTACACTTCCCATTCGCAGAGGAATCTCCTACAGCTCGTTTATATGAACTTAAAGGGCATGTATTACTTCTAGGAGTCGGATTTGATAAAGTAACGTGTATGCATCTAGCAGAGTATCGTGCAGAATGTAGACCAATTATTGTAGAAGGGGCTAGTACACGAAGTGCAGAAGGAAAAGAATGGAGAAAATATTTAAATCTTGATTTAGATAGTTCTTCCTTTAAGAGGGTTGGAACTATTATGAAGAAGAAAGGTATGATAAAAGAAACCATGGTAGGTAACTGCCACATTCAATTCTTCTCTGTAAATGATGCGGTTGATGAAGCAACCCAATATTTTGAAAAAACGGTACTGTATGATTTGTACCGTTAATTAGGCCAATGATATTTGATCCAGGCTTCACTGATATATTGTGCAGCTTGGATCATTTCTTTTTCTTGCTCTTCCGTAAAGTTATTTGGTAAGAAAGAATCTAAATCAATTTCAGCTACACATTCTTCATTCACTAGAATTGGAACACATAATTCACTTCGACTATCTGCATCACACGCAATATGGTCTTGAATCGCAAGCACATCGTCAACACGTTGCGCTTTCTTTTCACGATACGTCTTTCCACAAACTCCTTTTTCAAAAGAGATATGCGTGCATGCTGGCTTCCCTTGGAATGGTCCAAGAATTAATTCTTTATTCTTCACAAGATAAAATCCCGACCAATTTAAGTTCTTATAATTCAACATAATACAAGAACTAATATTAGCTAAAGAAGCAACCATATCACTTTCCTTAAGATATTCTTTAATTTGTTCTAATAAGATTGTTTTCATAAAAGTATTGTACCATAGATGTGCTATAATAATGCACGTGAACAGGGGTGCGTAGTTTACGCTGAGAAATACCCTTATGAACCTGATCTAGGTAAGACTAGCGTAGGGAGTTCTAAGATTCCTTACGCCTTCAAAATGGAGGTGTATTTTTATGAGAAATGATCAGACAAAACAAATGGCCTTTATGGCTTTGTATGCAGCACTGTATGTTGTACTTTGGTATGTTGGAAAGTTTATTCCTTTCTTACAGATGCCACAAGGAGGTTCCATTGAGATCGAACTTGCAGTATTGTTTGTGGCTTCTTATCACTTAGGGTGGAAGAAAGGAATCTTAGTAGCGTTATTATCTTGGCTACTACAATTTATCTTAGGTGGAGGAAGATGGTTCTTAAATGTTCCTCAATATTTATTAGATTATATTATTCCTTTATCCGTTGTAGGAATGGCGAGTTTATATTCGAAAGGAAAATATAGATTCTATATCGGTGTTATCCTTGGGATGATTCTTAAATATATTAGTAATCTTTTATCGGGTGTTTATTTTTGGCCACCAGAAGATGAAGTAGCTGGTTCTTTAGCAGCGTGGATTTATTCCTTTACATATAACTTATGGTATAACGTTGCGACTTTAGTCGTATGTATTATTTTAGTTCCTTTATTATTAAATCGTTTGAAGAATGTAAACCATATCAAATTTGAAGAATGATAAAGTGTGCTATGATTAAATTGTAATAAGAGAAAAGGGGGATTTAGATATGAATGTAGAAGTGTCATCTAATAATGTTACGCTTAATATCACAAGACTCTTATTAGTAGTAGGAATGTGGGTTATTTTTAATCGACATGGTGAAAGTGGATGGAAAGCAATTATTCCTTTCTATCGTGAACTTATTTGGGGAAGAATTGTTGGCGATGAAGATTCTGGTAAAAAATTTATGATTGCTGGAATTGTTATGTTCATTCTAGCAATTGTACTTGCTGTACTTATTGCTGTGTTAGTTGTCATTACAGGGGCATTAGATACATATTATACAACTGGAGATATTGATGATATTACCTATAGTATTAGTTCATCAACAGTTCCACCTGCACTTGTATTCTGCTTAGGTTTATTATTACTTGTCGTATTTGGATTAGGAATTTATTTAATGGTATTACAATATCGTCTAGGTAGAGCACACACCTATATGGAACAAGCACCAGAATGGTGGAAGTGGATTTGGACATTCATACCTTGGGTAGCAGCTTTATATTTCGCATTTATGTATAAAGGACCAACGGACAATTATGAAGATCCACAACCAAATGATGAATTTGGAATCTAATCTTTTCCATTTCTAGTTTCAGTAGTAAAATAAAAAAACATATGAAACCAGAAGTAGGAACACAAGTATATATTCAAAGTTATAAACACAATGGAACCCTCCACCGTACTTGGTGTAAGGGTTTTGTTGTAGATGTGAAAGACAATATGTATGTGGTAGTCACAAATAAATCTTGGGTCATTGAAGCAGATGGTAGAAAATGGTTAACACGAGAACCAGCGATTTGTTTCTTCTATGAAGATTGTTGGTACAATGTCATTTCAATGATTCGTAAAGATGGAGTTTATTACTACTGCAATTTAGCGACGCCTAGTTTATATGATGGCGAAGCAATTAAAAATATTGATTATGATTTGGATGTGAAATTATATCCAGATTGGTCGTATCGTATCTTAGATGGAAATGAATATGAGATGCACGCAACGATGATGCACTATCCAGAGAATATTAAAAAGATTATTGAAAAACAATTAGAACAATTATTATCTTTAATGGAGAATGAAAAAGATCCATTCAATAAAGAATGTATTGATTACTATTATCAAAAATATATCGATTTAATGAAAACAGAATAAGGTATAATTTGTTTAGGTGAACCTATGATTTATCTAACAGGAGATTTCCATAACACAATTGATGGAGAACGTATCAAACAAGAGTTCTTTTCCTATGACGGTTTAACAAGAGAAGACTACCTTTTAAATTGTGGAGACTTTGGGTTTATCTGGCATGGGGATAAAAGAGATGAAGAAGACTTACAGTGGTTAAGTAAATTACCTGTAACAATTTTATTTGTGGATGGTAACCATGAAAACTTTGATGCACTTCAACAATACCCAATCACAACTTGGAATGGTGGACGCGTACAATTTATTCGTGACAATATCATTCATCTTATGAGAGGGGAAGCATATACAATTGAAGGAAAGAAATACTTTACCTTTGGTGGAGGAACTTCCATCGATCGAATGTATCGAACAGAGGGTGTCTCTTGGTGGCCACAAGAAATTCCTTCACAAGAAGAATTTGATCATGGGATAGAAACGTTAGAGAAAAATGATTGGAAGGTTGATTATGTGATTACACATTCTGCACCAAGTAATGTGGTTCCATTAATCTCACCATTCTTTGGAAAAGATATTCTCAACAATTATCTAATGCGTATTGATGAGCGTTTAAGTTATACACACTGGTACTTTGGACATTATCATAAGGATGTTGATTTAGACGCAAAACATACAATGTTATACAAAGCATTTGTAGAAGTTGGTAAAACAATGAAAGAAAAAGAGACGAAAAGAATAATCATGCATGCATGATACACAATGTCGTCTATGAAAATAGAATCAAAATCGATTTACAAAGAAAGATAAAATGCAATCAAAAAAAGTTAAAAAAAGATTGCATTTTTTATTCAGGGTATGTTATATTAAAAACCCACACGAGAAAAGATGAAAAAAAGTAGTTGACACTGCTTGAGAGTCATGTTAGTATCGTTTGGCACGCACAAAGAAAAAAGATGAAAAATATTTTAAAAAAAGTGTTGACATCGAATTTGTGTTGTAGTACTATCTTGATTTGCGCCACCCACTGAGGATGTGCGCGAGTGATCTTTGAAAACTGAATAGGAATTAAGCAACGAAAACGTCAATAAGTTTATGTAAATTAAAGGTCATAAAGACCTTGAGCTAAATCAAATGGAGAGTTTGATCCTGGCTCAGGATAAACGCTGGCGGCG
>CADBUH010000056.1 GCA_902797775.1 uncultured Erysipelotrichaceae bacterium
AAAAAACTAGGGACATGGCACCTTGATGAATGTGATCTCTATGTCACATTAGAACCTTGTATGATGTGTATTGGAGCGATTAACCAAGCACGTATTAAGAATGTCTATTATGGTACAAGAGATGATAAGTTTGGTGCAGTCGATAGTATGTTAAGTTATAAAACAATTAAAGGAATGAATAAACACCCAAAAACAGAAGGTGGAATTCTACAAAGACAATGTGCAGAAATATTATCAGAGTTTTTTAAAGAAAAGAGACTTAGCAAATAGGAGGGGTATCTCTAGAAAGGACAACGCTATGAAAACACATGAACTCGATATGGTAAACCATCGTCAACTTCCATTCCTACAATATATGGAAAGAGGAATTAAGAAAGCAGAAGGTCGTGTAGCGACACCACAAGTTCAAAGTATGGAGATTGGAGATCATCTCTACTTAAAAGGAGTTGAAGAATATGGAATCTTTGAGATTACTTATTTACACTTCTATCCTGGATTTAGTGAAATGTTAGATGGAGAAGGGTTACACACAATGGTACCTTTTGTGGATACAAAAGAAGAAGCTATTAAAATTTATGAATCGTTCCCTGGTGCAGAAGAAGTTAAGGAATATGGATGTTGTGCAATTGGGATTAAGCACATTGAAACAAAACTAGCTTTTCCTCTAGAAGAGGATGAATATTATCAAAAGAATTGGAAATAATAAAAAGAAGGGTACACCCCTTCTTTTATTTATGCATTCTTCCAAAGACCATGGAGATTACAGTATGCATAGACTGCTTCTACTTCATCTCCTTCACAGAGTGCGAAGCATACTTTAGGTGCTTCCCCTGGTTTTAATTGTTTTCTTTGGTTACCTTGTTTTGTTTGTAGAACGACCCATTCAATGAAATGTTCTTCCGTCATTGGATGATCTACAGATCCAACATTTACTTCCACAATATTTCCTTTTAATTCACAAACTGGAACGTGTTTTTCAACTGCAGCATCGGTTGTTCCTGGGATAATCTCTTGCATTGGTTCTCCACAACAGATTACTGGAACACCTTTATTTTCTACAAACGCAATAATTTGACCACAATGGTTGCAACGATAAAATTTAACTTCCATAATTATGTTCTCCTTTATCTCATTATATAGGGAAAATCACTTAAAGAAAGTAACTAAGTCACAAAGGAATAAGAAACGTAAATTTAAGCATAAAATAGCGCATATCTACGTATAATTCTTACGTATTTTTGATATAATAAATCTAATGAAAAATGAAGCTTTATATCAAAAATATAGATCCCAAACATTTGATGAAGTTGTAGGACAAGAATATATTGTTCAATCCATCAAAAATGCGGTAAGAGAAAACAAAATAGGACATGCCTATTTATTTTGTGGTCCTCGTGGAACTGGTAAAACAACCATGGCGAGAATTCTTGCAAGAGCAGTGAATTGTGAACACAAAGAAAACGCTCCTTGTGGGGAATGTGAAAATTGTAAGGCAGCACTTGAAGGGAATCATCCAGATATCATTGAAATCAATGCGGCAAATGAAACCCATGTAGAAGATGTAAGAGATTTAATTGATCGTGCACGTTTAGCACCTATGATGGGTAAAAAGAAAATCTATATCGTGGATGAAGTACATCAATTATCTTCTTCTGCAGCAAGTGCCTTATTAAAAACCTTAGAAGAACCACCAGAACATGTAATCTTTGTGCTCGCTACAACCGATCCACAAAAATTACTAAAGACAATTATTTCTCGTTGTCAAAGATTTGATTTTTCAAAGGTAGCGACAGATAAAATTAAAAAACATCTTTTAGATATCGCATCCAACGAGAATTTAAAACTAGAAGAGAGTGCAGCATTAAAGATTGCGCAACTCGCAGATGGTGGAATGAGAGATGCGTTAAGTATGCTTGAGCAAGCATCTTCTTATGGAAATGGAGATATCAAGGAAAAAGATATCGACGCAATCTATGGTCTAACTTCTACAACTGAGAAATTAGAATTACTCCAAGCAATCCTCGAAGGCGATCTAGCTTCTTTATTAGAAAGAATCTCTCTCTATGAAGCTAGAGGAATTGATATTACACGTTTAACATCTGATCTTATAAACGCACTAAAAGATAGTGTGATCTATACAAACACAAAGAAGGAAGCTCTCTTGCGTTCCATCAATGTAACCCAAGCAGAAGACTTAGCGAGTAAGATAAAACCACGTCAAGCTTTATCTATGATTGAAGAACTTATGAAGGCTAGAGAACTTTATAAAGGTAGTCAATCCGCAAGTAATATCTTTGAAGTAACTTGTATGAAGTTATTACTAAATGACACGGAAGAAGTTATTGAAAAGAAACAAGTTAAGAAAGAGAAAAAAGTAATCGAAGAAAAGAAAGAAGAAGTTCAAAAAGAAGAAATTGTATATGAAGAGATGGAACTTCCTAAACCAATCATAGAAGAGCCAAAACTTACAATGGATTTCATTCTTGGATTATTAGTACAGTGTGATAAAGAAAATAAATCAAAGGATGCAGAAAAACTAAGTACACTCGTAAATGGACTTGTGACAGATCGCTATATCGCAGCTCTTAAACAATCAAAGTTAATGGCGAGCGGAAATGACTGTATGATTGTGGTTACTCCTTCACAAGCTTCTGCGAATAATATTAATGAAGCAAAGATGAACCAAGAACTCTATGAGTATCTCTATGAAAATATAGAGTTAGATAAGATGGTTTATGCCTTAAGTGAAGAAGAATATAAAGAAGCGATTGAAGCGTTTAAAGAGCGTAGAGCTTCAGGAAACTTACCCGAAGCCATCACAATCGAAAAATATAAAAAGAAAGAAGAAGAGAAAGGAGAAGAACCAGATCCAGAAGAAAAGCTTAAAGATTTATTTGGAAAAGAAGGATTACTGGAGGTTCATGACTAAGTATGGATTTACAAAAATTAATGCAACAAGCACAAAAGATGCAAAATGATATGGCTAAAATTGAAGAAGAATTAGCCGGAACAGTTTACACAGGAAATAGTAGTGGTGTAGATGGTGTAACCATTAAATTAAATGGTCATAATGAAGTTTTAGAAGTAACGATTGCAGAAGAACTTATGGATAAAGAGAATCGTGAAATGCTACAAGATATGGTACTTGTCGCATTTAATGATGCGCAAGAAAAAGTAGCGAAAGATCGTGAAGAAAAACTTGGTTCCATTACACAAGGGGTTAACTTCCCGGGGATGTAATGATGTATCCAAATAGTTTAGAAAAACTAATTGCTTGTTTTCGAACACTTCCTGGTGTCGGAGAAAAAACCGCAGAACGATATGCGTTATTAATCGTAGAGGAAGATGAACTTGAGGTTATGGAATTTGTGAAAGCACTTCAAGAAGTGAAAGAAAAACTTGTTCATTGTCCGATATGTGGAAACTTATCGGAAGATGGGGAGTGTGAAATCTGTAGAGATACTTCAAGAGATAAGAAGACAATTCTTGTGGTGCAATCTGTCAAAGATGTAGTAGCGATGGAAAGAACGAAAGAATACCATGGTCTCTATCATGTATTGAATGGTCTTATTTCTTCATCGAAAGGAATTATGCCAGAAGACCTTAACATCTCTTCTTTAGTCGAAAGAGCGAAGAATGCACAAGAAGTAATCTTAGCTACAAACGCTACGGTTGATGGAGAAACAACCGCATTATATTTATCAAAATTATTAGCGAAGGAGTGCCCTAACGTAACCGTTACGAGAATTGCGCATGGGTTATCTTCCGGTGTCATGATTGATTATGCAGATGAGTTAACCCTCATTCATGCATTAACAGATCGTAGAAAGGTATAACCATATGAATAAAGATTTAGAAATTGCTCAACAAGCCACCCTAGAAGATATTTATACAATTGCTTCAAAAGCAGGAATTGATGAAAAATATATTTTTCCATATGGAAAAAATAAAGCGAAAGTATCTTTAGATATTCAAAAAGAATTAAAAGAGAAAGAAGATGGAAAATTAATCTTAGTTACAGCGATAAATCCAACGAAAGCCGGTGAAGGAAAATCCACAACGACAATTGGACTTGCGGATGGCTTAGCGAAGATTAATAAGAATGTTATGGCGTGTTTAAGAGAACCTTCTTTAGGTCCTGTCTTTGGATTAAAAGGTGGTGCTGCAGGAGGAGGGCATGCACAAGTTGTACCAATGGAAGAAATCAATCTTCATTTTACAGGTGACATGCATGCAATCACAACAGCGAACAACTTAATTGCGGCTGTATTAGATAACTCAATCTTCCAAGGAAATCCTCTCAACATTGATCCAAATAATGTTGTATGGAAACGTTGTCTAGATATGAACGATCGTACATTAAGAGATATTACAATTGGACAAAATAAAAAGAGTAATGGTGTAGAACGTCCTGATCATTTCGTTATTACGGTAGCGACCGAAGTAATGGCGATTCTTTGTTTATCAAAAGACTTAAAAGATTTTGAAGAAAGAATTGGAAAATGTATTGTGGCTTATACGTATGATGGAAAACCAGTCAGTGTAAAAGATTTAGGTGTTGATGGGGCTGCTGCAGTTGTAATGAAAGAAGCGATTATGCCTAACCTTGTACAAACCCTAGAACATACACCAGTATTAATTCATGGTGGACCATTTGCGAATATCGCACATGGTTGTAACTCAATTATTGCGACACAAATTGGTTTAAAACTAAGTGACTATGTTGTTACAGAAGCGGGATTTGGTGCAGACTTAGGTGCTGAAAAATTCTTAGATATTAAATGTAGAACCGCAGGTTTAAAACCGAATACAGTGGTTATTGTAGCGACGATACGTGCTTTAAAACTTCATGGTGATGAAGTAGAAGATAAAGAACTTGATTTAGAAAAAGAAGATGTGGAAAGAATGATGAAGGGAACTTGTAACCTTCAAAAACATATTGAATCCATTAAGTCTTATGGTGTTCCATATATTGTCGCAATCAATCGTTTCACAAGTGATACCGAAAATGAAATTAATGCACTCACAAAATGGTGTGAAGAAAATGGACATCCTGTTGCGTTATGTGATGGATGGGCAAAAGGTGGAGATGGTGCTATTGAACTTGCGGAAAAGGTTGTAGAACTATGTGAAGGTGAAAGTAACTTCGCACCAATCTATGATGTGAATGCACCAATTAAAGATAAAATTAGTGCAATCTCAAAAACCATCTATGGTGCAAGTGATGTCGAATATACAGAACTTGCAGAAGAGAAGATTAAAATCTTTATGTCGAATGGTTGGGATCGCTTACCTATTTGTATGGCGAAAACACCGTTATCTTTAACGGATGATGAAAAGAGAAAAGGAAGACCAAACGACTTCCATATTCATGTAAAAGATTTATCCGTTTCTTTAGGAGCTGGATTTATCGTAGCCTATACAGGAAGTATATTGACAATGCCTGGTTTACCAAAGGTACCAGCTGCGTTAAATATGGGTATTGATGAAGATGGAAATAGTTATGGTATCTTCTAATTGAGGAAATTATGAGTTCAATTGCGTATGTAGCAGATGAAAAAATGATAGAGTACCATCGTTTATTTGGTAGTCGAAATATTAACTTCTGGAGATTATCGAGTCAGAAGCGTTTTAAAGACTTTAAAAAAGGTGATTTATTATTCTTCTATACACGCAGTGAACATAGTAAGAAAAAAGGATTTGTAGGATATGCGCACTATGATAGTACAGAGCGTATGTCTTTAAAACGCATGTGGAAAAAATATGAACAAAAAAATGGATATGATAACTTTGAACAGTTAAAAGATGCGATTCAAACTGCCGCAAGGGATAATCAAATTCCAGAAGAAATGAACTGTTTATATTTAACTGATGTCGTTTTCTTTGTAGCACCTATCTATCCAGAAGATATTGGAATAAAGATTTCTCCAAAACTAGAAAGTTATTGTTATCTTGATCAAAATGATCCACAAGTAACGGTTCGTTTATTAAAACTTGCGGAGAAGGTTGGGATTGATATTTGGAGTGCTGCGCAAAGTAAAGAGAGTGTAAATGTATTCCGTAAAGATGAAATAAGACATCATCTTGCGGTATGTGCAAAAGAAATTGGAGAGAGTGGTCTTACAAAAGCTGAACAAAGTAAAGCTCGTAAACTCACGAAAACAAAACTTGATGATTCCTTTGAACAAATTCGAGGAAGTGAAAATGATTATCTAAAGATTGAGGATAGAAATATCATCATTGCGATACCATTTGCGTATATGCAGAAAGATTACAATATTCGTAAATTAGAACTTATGGGAAAATTAACTCTCTATAAGTTATATATCTTACGAAATCATCTAGATGTTGATCGTGTGAAGTTCCGTATTCTTACCGAACAACCTCAACCAGAAATAATAGAATTGGTGGAAGAGTTTTTACATGCGTGATTATGAAGTGATTGTCATTGGAGGAGGCCATGCAGGCATAGAGGCTGCCCTCGCAACGGCACGATTAAAGAAAAAAACATTACTCTTAACTCTTAGTATTCAAAATATTGGTAAGATGCCTTGTAACCCATCGGTTGGTGGTCCTGCCAAAGGAATCGTCGTAAGAGAAATTGATGCGCTTGGTGGACAAATGCCCATCACCGCAGATAAAACAGCACTACAATTTAAAATGTTAAATAGTGCGAAAGGTCCAGGTGTTCGTGCTTTAAGAGTTCAATCTGATAAACTTGCGTATTCTAAGATGATGCAAGATGTTTTATTGCATCAAGAAAACTTAACAGTTAAAGAAGGAATGGCAGTTGAACTGAATGTAGAGAATAATAAAGTAACAGGTGTAACTTTAAAGGATGGTTCTTTTATTTCATCTGAAATTGTAATCCTTACAACAGGTACTTATATGGCTGGTGTAAATATGATTAGTGATGAAGTAAAAAAAGGAGGACCAGATTTAGAAGAGACAACTGAAGATTTATCTGCTTCGTTAAGAAACTTAGGTTTAAAAACATTCCGTCTAAAGACGGGTACTCCACCACGTGTTTTAACTTCCTCCATTGATTTTAGTAAGACAAAATTAGAAGAAGGAACAAATCAATTTTTAAGATTTAGTGAAACAACGACTTCCATTCTTCCTTTTGATCAACAAGTTCCTTGTTATATGACACATACAACTCCAGAAACACATGAAATTATCATGGCGAATCTCAATAAATCAAGTATGTATTCAGGGGTTGTAAAGGGAGTAGGACCTCGTTATTGTCCTTCGATTGAAGATAAACTTGTACGATTCAGTGATAAACCTAGACATCTATTATTCTTAGAACCAGAATCATTATCGATGGATACAACTTATGTTCAAGGTTTTTCAACTTCTTTACCAAGAGATGTTCAAGAAAAGATGACGCACACATTACCTGGATTTGAAAACTGTATTATTAAAAAATATGCATACGCAATTGAATATGACGCAATAGATCCAATCCAAATGATGCCTTCTTTAGAATCTAAAATTATTGAAAATTTATTTACGGCAGGACAAGTCAATGGCACAAGTGGATATGAAGAAGCAGCAGGACAAGGTATCCTAGCAGGAATTAACGCTGTACAAAAATTAAATGATAAAAAACCAATCATCTTTAAAAGAGATGAAGCATATATTGGTGTAC
>CADBUH010000057.1 GCA_902797775.1 uncultured Erysipelotrichaceae bacterium
GTAGTTTAAAACTTGTTATTCGTGAATACGATGAAGATGGTAATGAAATTACAGATGTAGCTTTATCTGATATCACATTAACAAATGTGGATGTAACAAGTAGCCAAATTAATGAATATGATGAAAATAACTGTGAATATAGAACAAAAGCAAATGTTCATTACTCGGTAGCAGGATTAAATGCGACAGCAGTCAATGGTGAACAACCAGCTGTTGAAAAATATATTAATGGTGTTGTACATAAAGATTTATATTCTTATGATTCTGTCTTTGAATATGAAATTCTTGCGTATGTTCCATTAAATGCTACAGAATTCATTATTTATGACACACTCGAAAAGGAATTAATGTTCTGGAATGCAGTAAAACAAATTCCTCAATATACAACGGATAATAGTGGAAACGAAATCCCAAATAAAGCATTCGATTTAAGTGGCGGAAACATTCGTATTATCAATGAGAATGAACAAGCTATCTATATGTTTAATACCAACAACCACTTAGGTGATGGTAGTGCGAATGCAAGTGTTAACCAAAGAAAGAATGGTACGAAATTAACAGAAATTCGTAATAACAATACAGGCGATTATATTATTCGTTATAACTTAGCACAAAACTTTATCAATGGTGATGAAGTTACAATGCCTACAAATAATGTGAATAATGCAGATACCATCTTTGTAAAGATTGATGAAGATCACATTGAAAAAGTACGTGGTAAGTGGATTGCATTATCATTCAACGCAGGTATTCGTCCAAGTTGGAAAGATGTAAATAAACTTAAGAATGAAGGAACTGGATGGTTAGTCGATTACGATAATAAAACAGGTAGTCCAATAAAGTCTGTCTATAAGATAGAAGGAGAAGCTTTACCAAGTAATCTTACTGGTACTGCTTGGGAATATGTTGTAGGACGTGGATTAGAAGAACTTGTAGACTTAGTTGATATTGTTGAAATCGCAAAGAAACCGACAGAAGATAATTCAAGTTATCGTTTCGCGAAAGATCGTTATGGAAATTATTATGCATTAAAAGCACAACCTAGTGAAGAAACGTGGTCAATTGTAGATGAACATGCGGATGTATTCCCAACGATTCAAAACGTACAAGATAGAATGGCAGAAAATAACTCTTATGGGTTTACAATATATAAACCAACAAAAGTATATACCTATTCTTTCGGACAACCAGAAGATCATCTGATTGCTGCATTACAAGAATCCGACCAATTGCATGAAGGCGAAGTCATTATAGCTGGTGCGTTTGGTGAAGGAAAAAATATGTTTGCGAAGACTTCAGAAGGTAGATACTTCTATCGTCAAAAACCAAGTGATTTAACAGATTCAACTATTTGGCAAACATTAACACCTTGGGTAGAAGCAACTGCTAGTACAAGTCCTACATTAGCGATGGCAATTGATCGTGTAGATAATGGAAATTATCTAAATAGAAACCAAGGGGATAACGGAAAGATGCGTCTAACCTATTCCTATAACTGGCCAGTTAAAAACGCTCAAGAACCACATAGTGGTGAAAAGAACCAAGCTAAGTATCTTGTTACAACAAATAAAGGAAAATCAACCTATAAGACAAATATTGTAACGGTTGATGTCGTTCAACCAGAAAAATATGTTAATAATAAGGTTCATGACATCTTAGGAGTAGGTACAACCAATGAAGGTGCATTCGATGAAATCATTGAATACGAAATCATGGTATATGTACCAAATGATGCAACAGAAGTGCTTGTCTATGACACATTAAAAAATGATTTAATGTTTGTGGATCGCTTCAACAATCCTCAATATAAGACTTACAACGTTGGTACAGAAAGTAATCCGACAGGTGAAGATGTCTTAAATACAGAGTTCAATCAAAAGCGTGGATATAATGAAAGTCCTATGATTTCGAACTCATCATTAAATGGTGGAAATCGCTTAACATACTTTAATGAGAATAATCATAAGGGTGATGGAACCGGAACTGTTTCTGGAAGTGGAACTGTTCTAAATGAGCCAATCACTAAAAATCAAGCAGATTCTGATTTAACAAATGACTATATCATCTTAGGTGACTTAGTAACGGATAGTAACGGAAAAGTAACAGGATGCACACCTAACAATGATGGTAAGAGTATTTTCGTTAAAATAGATGAGAGTACAAATATTCAAGCCGTTAGAGGTAAATGGTTAAAGGTAGTATTTACAGCTCAGATTAAACCTAGTCGATACGATGAAATCGTTAAAAAGATTAGTAAAGAGAATATGTATACTGCGGATGAAATATTAAAAGATCCGAATTATCCAAATCCTGTAGGCTACTATTATCGCTTAACTGAAAAAACAGTATTTAAAGAAAATCAAAAACCAGGAACAAATCCAACTGCGAATGTTTATTATATAAAAGATGCAGATGGTAAGTTCACGGTTCGACAAACTGGTCTATATCCAAGAACCAGACTAGATGGAAGTGCAACGGTAGAAGGCGTAGATTATCGTCTTGAATATGTATGCGACTTTATCTACTTCGCTTCAAAGAGAGCGGACATTCCAAATACAGTAGCTACAACAGATATTCAACCTGTATATGTAAAAGATGGTTGGAACAACGATGATCCAACAATCTCTTGGGAAATGATAACGGATGATGGATATGTAGTTGATGGCGAAAAACTATATACTACGACTTCAGAAGCGAATAAACCAATTGGTGTTCAAGAAAATGGAGATCATGCTGGTTTAGCAAATAAAGCAAACTATGCGGTAAAGATTGACAACGAGTATCATTACTCCACAACAAATACAGTAACTGTAGTACCAAAGGAAAGAGAAATTGAAGTCACTAAACTTTGGATTGTGGATGAAGATACGAAACTACCTACAGCAGAAGAATTCCTAGAATATATCGATTTATATTGGGAATATGATAAAACTGCAAGTGGTGAACACAATAAACAAGTAGGTAAGATAACAGATCTGTATAAAGAAAATATCAGTGTTGTCTATGAAGCGACTGAAATCTATGGCAAGAGTGTTCGTCACATTTGGAAGATTCGTGTAACTGGTTTACCTAAATTAAATAGTAATATGCATTACTTCCTTAAAGAAAGACATATTCCTGGATATAATCTTCCAGAACATTCACAAGAAGGACATGCACATGATAAAGGTAAAATCACAAACAGTTTAGAGGAATCTCAAGAAGAGACACACTTAAAAGTAGAAAAGACTTTCAGTGATGGTGTAGCTCTTGAAGAACATACCGAAACAATTAAAGTACGTCTATTAGGAAATGGTAGAACCATTTACCAAAGAGACGCAGATAATAAGGTTGTTAAAGTTGGTGGAAATCCTGTTCAGTGGGAACATGCGGAAAAAGAATTGAATTGGAGTAATAGATTCGTTTATGAATGGAGACCATTACCTAGATATCAATACGATGACAATGGAAACGCACTTTATATTAAAGCAGGAAAAACACTAGAAGATTATCGTGCAGCGCTAGATGCTGGTACATTAACAGATGCTGAAATTGCAACACAATTCTTAACAACAGATGCAACACAAGCAGCAAATGATAATGGAGCACTTATACACGCTGATATCATCTATTCCATCGAAGTATTAAGTGATCCAGAAGGCTATATCTTAAGTATTAAGGATAAGAAGAATATTAATTATCATACAGGAACTACAAGTGACTTAGAGAAAGCGTATAATGTGGAAACTTATACGTATGAAGAAGGAACGACACCAACTGGTCGTAAAGTAGGAACTTGGAAACGAGCAGAGGTAGTCGCTGTAGAAAAGATAACGTCAGAATATGTGGATGACGGTATTGGCAACATTTCTTTGGTAGAAACAGGAAGATTCTTAGAAGGAAGCGAACTAGAACAAAAGCTTGTGGAGCTCAACGCGACAGATAGAGCACGATTCGAAGAGGATTGCAAAAACGGAGCTAAATTACCTGAAGTGCCTGAAACACCAGTACTACAAGAATACGCATGCTACTACAGATCAGTTGAAGAATATGAAACCTATGAAGTAAATCTTACTAATACGAAACCTCAAATTGAGAAATATATTAATAAAGATGTACACTTAGAAACATTCTTCGGAAATGAATTCATCTATGACATCGTGGTATATGTACCAAATGATGCAACAGAGATTGATATCTATGATGAGATACTTCCAACATTAAAGATGAAATCATTCTTAGAACCTATTGTTGATGAGAATGATAGAGTTACCGGGACAACTGAATTCAAAGTTGGTAATCTTGATGAAGAAATTAAAGTTGTTGTTCGTTCAACAAACAATCACACAATCAATGGAGATGTAAGTAGTTCAGAAGTATTTGGAGACGCAAATGCTAAAATCATACACGCTGATGAGAATTCATTCCACCTAAAGGTTGAAAACATCTATAGTCTAGAGCGAACAGAAAATGATTTCATTCCATACGAGGATGGAGAGTATGTAAAAGTACACTTATTAAGCAATGAGACGGACGAAAAGTTTGTTAAAGCGGATGCGATTGAAAGTGGTTATGTAAGAAAGAATACAGAGCGTTATCGTAAAGCAGATGAAACCTATTATGTGCTAGATGAAAATGCAACTGTTACAAATGATTCTTATATAGCTGTCGAAAAAGATGGTGTGTTCTATAAGTTTATGACGAAGTCTGAATTTGAAACGACTTATGGTACAACACCAGCACAAGTAGATGGACATTCTTATAAATATAGTAATAAGGCATACCGTCAAATAAGTGGTCAAGTCGACCAAGCAATTGGTGGTAAATATGTCCAAGTCACATTCAAAGCAGGATTTAACTTAGATGTTGTTGATACCGATGAATTCAAATCATTCTTGCA
>CADBUH010000058.1 GCA_902797775.1 uncultured Erysipelotrichaceae bacterium
GATTATGAAGTTTCTACCCAACAAGCTCGTAGTGTATTACCAGATACGTATTCTAGGGATATTCTTGTCCATAGCACTTCTTCTGCATTACTTTTACCACACGCATTAGAAAGTGCCGATTTAGATTTATTAATCCAAGTATCGCATGATCAAATTCATACACCTTATCGTAAACAATTATTAAAAGATTATGATGCTTTATCAGATAAAGCTTCTTCTTATACCAAAGGTGCATTCTTTATTAGTGGCTCTGGTTCTACTTGTATTTTCATTAGTAAAGAAGTACTACCAGAAGAATTTAAACAATCTCTTCCTTCTAGTTGGATTGTAAAACAAGTACATCCTACAGAAGAAGGATTTCTTGTAAAGGAGGAATAAGGATGGCAAATAATTATTTACTCGTTCATAAAAAGATTCTTCCAGATTATTACGAAAAGGTTATTGAAGCACGTGAGATGCTACAAAACCATGAAGTAGAAACCGTTACGGAAGCTGTTAAACAAGTTGGTATCTCTCGTAATACTTACTACAAATATAAAGATTATCTCTTTCGACAAAGTGAAGAGATTCATCATGAAGTTATCTTAAATCTTGTCTTACGGCATGAACCAGGTAGTTTATCTGCTGTCTTAAATGCACTAAGTAAACTTAACGCAAGTGTCATCACGATATCGCAATCTATCCCTCTTGCTGGAAAAGCAAGTGTAACCATCTCTTTAGATATCTCGAATATGGAAAAAGAGACAAAAGAAATGGTTCTCATTCTTAAACAATTAAAACAAGTTCTTTCGGTTCATTTAGATGCAGAAGAATAAACTATGATAAAATATCTTCGTAATAACGAGGATATTTTTTATGAGACCACGTACGAAACAAATCTTAGCGAGTGTAATGTTATTTGGAGATATCCTTCTTGGACTCTTTTTTCTAGCTGAACTATTGGATGGCGTTGATCCAGGTATCTCTTTATTCATGGTATTGTTTTTGGCAGTTGATGCCTTTCTTACGGTTGATTATATTCGTGAGAATGGGTTTAAAATTAAACACAGTCGCGATTTAGATAAAGCAAATAAAGCGATTAAGAAAAGAAAAACACAATTAAACAAAGCAGAAAAAAAAGCTGTTGAAGAGATGGAAGAAGAGGAAGACTTAGTTGATCTTCTAACACGTAAACAGCAAAACCAATACGAAGAAACAGGAGTAAAACGATTATGATTATTATTGAAATGGAAGATGGAAAAAAGATTAAGTTAGAACTCGATGAAAGTGCTGCCCCTATTACAGTTAAAAACTTTAGAAAACTTGTTCAAGAAGGTTTCTATGATGGATTAGGCTTTCATCGAATTATTAAAGGTTTTATGATTCAAGGTGGAGATCCACTTGGAAATGGAACCGGTGGTTCAAAAGAAACCATTACGGGTGAATTCAAATCAAATGGATATGATAATCCGATTAAACATGTTCGTGGGGTTATCTCTATGGCTCGTTCTATGAATCCAAATTCTGCATCCAGTCAATTCTTCATTATGCATGAAGATGCACCACACCTAGATGGTTCTTATGCAGCCTTTGGTAGAGTCGTTGAAGGAATGGATGTGGTTGATGAAATCGCAAATACAAAAACAAATCTATCCGATCGACCAATAACACCAATGATTATGAAACGTGTTTATGAAGAATGATTCATTTCTTTCTTAATCCAAGCCATTAATAAATGTACAATCTTATCCTGCTGATCTTGTGTCAGTGGGATATTTTTCTTTACCTTATACCACTTATTTAGACACCCTCTACAACAACACGCACATGCATGTTGGGCAATAAAGACAGGATGTCCTTTCATAGGTGTTTGTTTCCCATCATTTTCGATCACTGCTGGAGCGAGTCGATTCATGATGAAGGTTGAAGCTTGTTTCTCAATTTCATCATAGCCTTTTAAAAGTACATACTCTTTTTCTTTCTTTCCAAGATGAAAAGAAGAGCGAAATTTACTATGGGATAATTTATTTAACGCTTCTTCAATGGTTTGGCTCATAGGTCCTCTAAATTTTGAGTTTTAAGATGTTTATCTAAGAAGGAAGAAAACCCATTCTCTTGGATGGATGGCGCAATTCGAAAGGCTTTCTTCTTTGCGTCTTTTGAACCATTCTCTAAACAGATTCCATATCCTACATATTCAAACATTGGAATATCATTCGTTGTATCTCCAAAAGCGATAATTTCATTTTTCTGAAATCCATATTTTTCGGCTACCATTTGAACACCTACTGCTTTCGTTAACTTTGGATGTGTAAATTCAAATAAATCAAAAGCTGTTTTATAAGCGATATAATCTTCACTTAAATGGTTTTCATAATACGCTTCTACTTCTTTCATTAAAGAAGGTTCTACCACAAACATCTCTTTTACAATTGGATTTTGAAGTTTCTCATATAAATCTGTCACATGGATAGATAAACCTAACCGTTTCGCAACCTTCTCTACTTCTTCGGAATTACGGGAAACATAAAGATTTGTATTCCCATAGACAGTTCCAATTAAACCAAGTGCTTCATATTCTTCAATCATCTTTTTTACAACTTCTTTTGACATCGTATAAGAGATGGTTCTTTCACCTGTATGTAGGTCTAGGATTTCGCCTCCATTTGAGCCTATTAAATCATCTGTATAAGGTAATAAGCCCCACCCTTCTAGCATTCCTTTCACACTATCCACTGGTCTACCAGAACACAAAGAAAAGCGAATGTTCATCGCTTTTATCCTTTTTAGTGTTTCAATTACACTTGGATCACATTCGTTATGTGTACCAATTAAAGTTCCATCTAAGTCACTCACAATATATCGAATCATATTACTTCCCTAAGAATTGATAGATTTCTTCCTTTCGATTTTCCATATCTTGATATCCAAGTTGATATAGTTTCTTTAAGTTTTCTGGATCACCTTTAAATCGACTAATTGGAATGGTTACCGAAGGACGCACTAAAATCGCATTCTTCTTTTTTACTTCTTCATCAATTAGTTCCATTTGGTGAATATAGTTTAGATGTCTTTTCTTATAATCTGCACGAATTTGTGGACAATCTGGATATAAAAGACGCATTAATAATAAGACAATCTTATTCGCTGGTTTACGCACAAAGCCTTCTGGTTTTGTGGTAATCACAAGGAATTTTGTACAACCTTGTTCGATGGCACGTTCAATTGGAATCATCTTTGTGACACCACCATCTAATAACTTCTTACCATCTAATTCCACTATTTCTGAGGCAATTGGTAAAGCACATGTTCCTCTTAATAAATCTAAATGATCATCTACATCTTGGGCATTAAAAAAGACGGTTTTACCTTGGTTCATATCATAGAGTCCAAATTCAATATTTGGATTTTTATCACGTAGTTCTTTTGCGGAAAACTTTTCTTTCTTTAATAAATCTTCTTGGAATATTTTACGATAAGCGACGTAATGTTTTTCTTTTAAGAAAGCTTTTAAACCTACAACATCACTTTCGGTAATATATTTCGTAACTAAGTTATAAGGTGTTGTCTTATCTTTTAATGCATAGCACGCTAAAACAACAGCTCCAGAAGAAATACCGACGCCATAATCAAAAGTAATATCATGGTCATTTAACCAAGCCAAAGCACCTGCTGTATAGGCACCCCTAAATCCTCCACCTTCAAGTACTAATCCAAACTTTTCCATCTTAATTCCCTTCATTTTCATAATAGGTATGAACTAAGTCAATAAATTCATCAACTCTACCTTCTGTAATAAGACGATGTGGACAAACTTTATCCATAAAGTCTGCATGCATTTTAACATCTTCTATCGATAAATCATAGGTATGTAAGAGTTTTGCGGTTAAACGAGCAGTATTATCTACCGTTTTTTCAAAATCGACACCTAGATTGACACACATTTCGATTCCTATACCATTGATGTTTCCACCATCTCGATCACGATCATCCCCTGCATTCCAGGCAATCTCATTATCTGGAATATTATGATAGATAGACACATCATCCACGGTATAATGCCATCCCGTTATATCCATTGCATCACTTAATAAGTAGGCATTATGCCCCTGTGCATTGGCAGAGGTGGAACGATTATCGGTTTCATGAATGGTAATATATTTAATCGCTCTTATTTCTCCTGGTCTTCTAGGACTATCTAAAGAAACATAGGAATGAATAACTGGTATTCCATCCACTTCCGCAATCTCATAATTACGTGTACTATATTCTTCTTCCTCTACCACTTCTTCAATAACTTCTTCTTGTGTTTCTTCTTCAATAACTGGTTCTTCTTCCTTTTCTCTTGTGAGGATGAATACTAAAACCCCTCCCATAACAACCGCCAATATTGTTAGGAATAGGACAACTCTTTTAAGAATGGATTGAAGGTTCATTATAAGAGTGGAGACATAATCTTTAAAATCCCTCGATAGATTCTAGGTATTAAAGACACTCGGCGACATGCCTCTAACGTAATCTCTTGGGATTGTTTTAAAGATTCTAAGAAAGATTCTTTCATCTTGATTATTTCTGGATTGTCATAAATTAAGACACCATCTTCAAAGTGTAAGAAGTAACTACGATAATCTGTATTAACTGTTCCGACAAGGGCGAAGATATCATCACAGACAATTGTTTTAGAATGGTTAAATCCAGGTGTAAATTCATAAATCTTTACCCCTGCATTGATTAATACTTCATAATTTCCCCTTGTGATTTGGAAGACATATTTCTTATCTGGAATATGTGGAACAAGAATACGTACATCGACTCCATTTTGTGCAGCAAGACAGAGTGCTGTTTGCATATCTCCATTTAAAACTAAATATGGTGTATCAATATAGATGTAGTTCTTTGCGTAATTAATTAAATTCAAATGCATACTTAATCCAACATCCGCATCATCCGTAGGTGTATCACTAAATGGTTGGATTAAACCTTGGTAATCTTTACGAACTTCTTGGTTTAAATAATTCGAATAATCGATGGATAAATCATCATTCTTTAAGAAGGTATACATTCCTAAAAACATAACGGTCATAGAGATAACCGCATTGCCTTTAACCATGACACCACTATCTCTCCAATAACCAAATCGATTAATCTTATTGATATATTCATCCGCAATATTCATACCACCAGTAAAACCAACTTTATTATCAATAATCATTAGTTTTCGATGATCGCGATTATTCATCTGTATGATTAAGGCAGGACGCATCTTATTAAAACGATAGGTTTCAATTCCTTTTTCATTCATCCGTCTTTGGTAATTACGAGGTAACGTTGTAGAACAGCCAAAATCATCATAGATTAATTTAACTTCAACACCTTCTTTTACTTTTTCTTCAAGAATTGTCTCAATGGTATCCCACATTTCTCCTTCACCGATAATAAAATATTCAAGAAAGATAAACTTTTCTGCTTTCTTTAATTCTTGAATCATTACTTGAAACATTTCTTCGCCACTTGAAAAGTAAGTCACATCCGTTCCTGTATAGACAGGAAAATCTGATGCATGTAATGCGTAACGGAAAACTTTTGATACATCTGGTTTATCTTCAATTCTCTTTAAAACATCTGGATCTTGTTGGAGAAGATTATACATATGATGGTTCGCTTGGGTTGTCCCATAGTAAAGCTTTTTTGGCATCTTTCTACCAGCACATAGAAGATACATCATACCTCCAATTACTGGTGTTACTAAGATAAATACACTCCACGCAATCTTATAGGAAGCATCTTCCTGTTTATTAATGACATAGACAACTAAGGCAAGCGCAAAAGCTTGTAGAAATGGAATGATTTGGTAATAGAGTGCTGCTCGATAAACAAACACAAAAAACAATCCTACTTGAAGAAGGATTAATAATCCAAATATGACCACTCTAGAGGTTAATACCTTTAATAACTTACGCATGGATACATTATAACATTACAGTTCATAATGATAGATATTCTTTATTGTTTCTCCCCTTTTATA
>CADBUH010000059.1 GCA_902797775.1 uncultured Erysipelotrichaceae bacterium
GGGATGGCAGGATTTGAACCTGTGACCCCTTGATCCCAAATCAAGTGCACTACCAAGCTGTGCTACATCCCGTTAATGGCGCGCCGAACAGGAATCGAACCCGTAACCTCCTGGTTCGTAGCCAGACACTCTATCCAGTTGAGCTATCGGCGCAAACACTAAAATAAGAGTGCCTAATTAATATATCAAAATGTGTACTACTTTGCAAGGGAAAATATGACCTTTTTTATAATTCAAATAGAAAAGATGATTGGGTTTAACCAATCATCTAGTTCTTTGTTTTTTGAATTGATAGAGTCCTAAGATAAATAAGATTGAAGTTATTCCTAGAAGAAAGTGTGTCCTTACGTTTGTAGTATCCCTTGTATTTGGTACATTATAGCGCATAATGTTTGAAACAGGTTTGATGGTAGATTGTGGTAGGACTTGTTGAATATGATGTTCCACAATATTTGAGGTATGCTTTGGAGTACTGTTCGATAAATTCATCCGTTCAATCCCATTATCGAAACGTGCTTGGTTATAAATACTTCCTGATTTATTAAGTACTTTTACAGTAAAGGAAACACTCTTTGTTTCTCCTACATTTAAATCACCAAGATACCATTCTACCCTCTTTAAATTCGCATTCACGATTCCTTCTTTACTCTTCACAAATAAACATCCTTCTGGAATCACATCGGTAATAACGGTATCTTTAGAAACTTCTCCTCCTCGATTCGTAATTAATAATTGATATGTAATTTCATCTTTTTCTTTTACAGTGAAAGAAGTCGAAGTTGTTTTACGTAATTCTAAGGCAGCTGGAATACTTCCTTGTCCAACCCCATGAATGACTTCATTTGTCGTCTTAAGTCCTTCGTGTTTATCACTTTCCGAGTGATAAATCGCATAATTACGAATGAGTCCTTCTTCCATGGTATCTTTCACTTTTACTTTATAAGTAATTGTTTTTGTTTCATTTGGTTTTAAGGTAGGAATATTCCACGTTAAGATTCCATCTTCATAGATTCCATTCTCATTTACACTACCTTGAATATAACTTACTTCAATTGGTAAAGGATCATAAATGGTTATATTCTTCGCTTCACTTCTACCAGTATTAATTACACTTAATGTATATTCAATTTCTTGACCTTTCGTTACTTTTGTTCCAGGAGTAGGATTTGAGTTCTTATAAACCGATACAAGATCTCCTTGGATAGTTAATGGAGTCGTTGTATTTTCTACTTTATTTGTATGAAGTTCTTTCGCATCTACTTTAACCGTTGCGATATTAGGAAGATAGGTTCCAAAACGCATTGTTTCTACGGTAAAGGAAACAGAACCGATTGTATTTGCCTTAATGATTAAATCCCAAGATAGGCTTCTTGTATCCGATGTATAGGTACCATTATTTGTGGATGAAATATATTTTGTATAATCTGGTAATACATCTTCAATATGAACAGTTTTATCTGTATTTCCATTATTTTCAAAATAGATGGTATAGACAAGTTGTTTACCTACATCAACCATCTTTCCATTCACATCATTCCCGTTTAAAGTAACGGTTTTGGTTGGATCTTTTACGATTGGATTGGTTGTTTTGTTGGAAGGTACTTCTATACCATCAAAGAATACTTTCGCTTCATTCTCAATCACATTTCCTCTTTCTTCTTTTTTCACAGAAGCTTTAAAGGAAACAACTTTCTCTTGACTAGGTGCTAAAGAAAATTCCCATACTACTTCATCTTGTGTGAACGTTCCTTCATTATCTGCACTTAAGAATGTTAGATAAGGAGATACTTCATCACGAATGGTTACTTTCTTAATGGAATCTGCGATATTCTTCACATGGATATAATAGGTTAATCGATCTTCTTCAAAGACCATCGCTTGGTTATACTCATTCTCTTCTTCATCACTCACAACTTTTAATGGTTTTTGAGGTACATAATTCGTTACGATATTAGAATCTAATTCCTTTTCATCCACTAGAATTGAAGCTTGATTTTCAATCTTAGTACCTTCTTCACTTGGTTTCACAATGAAATGGAAAATCTTTGTTTCTTTAGGAGCTATCTTTGTGTTCCATTGAAGAATTCTTGTACTAGAATCATAGGTTCCTTCATCTGAAGAAACATATTCAACATTCGAATCTAAGATATCTTTTACAAGATATGTCTTTTCCATCTCCGTTGGATTTATGACTTCAATTTCATAATAGAGATTTTCTCCTTTCTTTACATATTGGTTATCAATCTCTTCTCCCTTTTCATTTTTAACACGCTTAATCGGTGCTTTTTGGGTATAGATTGTTTCGGTTACTTCTTTTGGTGGATTTAAACCTTCGGTTTCTACTTTCACATGGTTTATGACTTCTCCTTCTGCCTTTTCATTAATCTTTACTGTCATAAGTAATACCACTTTATCTAGTTTTGGAATAAGGATATCCCATACAACATTTCCTTCTTTTTCTTTCCCTTGATGACTTGAGCTTACATAAGTAATCCCTTCTGGTAAGGTATCTGTAACCGTATAACTACGATCATATTGAGTAGGATTTTCTACTGTAATTTCATAAATGACGAGTTCTCCTTCTCCCATCATTTTATTTCCAATCACTTTATTATTATCCTTCGCAATTTTGGTAGGATCTTTTTGTTTCACAAAGGTGATTTTAATATGATGATCTTGTGTGATATTTTTAAATTCATATTCCTTAGGATACTCTTTAGGATTAATCTTCTCTTGGTCAATTTCAATCGTATCTAAGATATAACCTTCATTAGGTGCATAATGAATGATTCTAGATTCTCCTTCTGGAACTTTTAATAAATCAGAATCAATCGTTCCATTGATGGCTTCGGTTGTAATATCATGGGTGATTTCATAAACGACTTTAATCTTATGATTTCCTGTAATTTCATAAAAAGAATAGGAATTCATATACTCATTAAAATCAATTTCTTGGCCATCAATATAGAGATGTGTTAAGTCATAGCCTTCATTTGGTTCATATTGAATGGTGATATTACTACCAGCTGAAATTCCATAAATCGTAGGATCAATCTTTCCATTCACGACTTCGGTTTCAATCTTATAGTTATATTCCCATGAATCAACGATGATACCTCTAGCGTAACCTGCCTCTAATTTTAGTGTTAAGGAAGAAGTATCAAAGGCAATAATCGCACTCATCTTTTTCCAGGTATCACTTCCCCAAGCAGGTTGATTATTCCCTTCATAATAAACATCGGTCCCATAAATACGATTTCCACTAATACCTAAATAGTTTCCTTTATAAACATAATAGTGTTCAAAATTAGTCGCTGTTACCGCATCTGGAATATCCGTTCCATCCCAATAATTACTCGCTTTATCAAGATTATTAATCATTGTGAAACCGGCGAGTTTAATTGGTTGTTCGTTACCTTCATTATCGTAATAATAGAAGTCATAACGCATCGTAACAGAACCTTTTGATTTATTATCTAACGCACCAACCGCAAGCCATTGATCATTGTTGTAGCGAGAGGTCATACCTGGATCAACCGAGACAGCTGTCTCCTTCACCCAGAGATCTCTCATTTTTCCATCAATGTATCTTTGGTATTTGGTTTTATAAATGGTTACGGTACTATTTAAGTTTTTACGAGATAAAACCGTACTTGCCCCAAAAGTAAAGTGACGATATTTTTCTGGAATATCATATTCTGAATGAATAATCGTTAAATTATTTGTATTACTTCCAATCGCTTTTAGCATTGGTCTACCAGAAGGTTTCCCTATCACATGAAGAGATAAAAGTGGTGCTATAGTTTCATCATAAATATAATGATTCGCTAAGATTGGACGAAAGGCATGGTTCGTTACTTGGTATTCGACAAAGTTAACTTCTGCATCGGTTCCAAACCATTCCCAATCCACCACTTCGAAAGGTTGAACTTCTGTACTCCCTTCCGCGTATCCATAGATAAAGGTAGGCAATGCATTCTTCATACCTTCATAAGAAGCTTCTTCTTGTGGTATTTCTAGATAGACATTTCCTGTCGCATTATGAATGAGATCTGGATAATATCCTTCATCTATCCAATCAATAAAGGAAATCACATGTTTTGGTTCTTGAACCTCTTCTTCCTTTCTTTCTTCAACTTCGCTTTCTTCTATTGTTTCTTCTTCTACAACAGGTTCTTCTGTTGGGGTTGGTGTTTCTAGTTCTACAGGTACTTCTGTAGGTTCTATTTCTTCTATCACCTTTTCTTCTTGTGTTTCTTTTTCTTCCTCTTCTTGTATCTCTTCGCCATAGATTGGACTTCCTAATCCTGTAAATAAGACAAGAAAAGAAAGAAGAATCGTACTTAATTTTTTCATATTTTCCTTTCCAAGTTAAAACAGTCTAAATAAAGAAAATTCAAATAGACACTTGGTTGAAAAGGAATATAAAAACAATGCACGGATAAAAATAGGAAAAATGATTTTAAAATGAATAGGTATTTTTATACATGAAATGGTTATTATATACACTTAAAAGTGTATTATGAACATCTTTACTTGTTTAACTAATTTCGTTTGAACTGTTGTTCGGCATCCGAGAGCATCTTCTCTAAATTCTCTTCTGTTAAAGAGCCCTTCTTTTGCATCATCCCAACAGTATCCATCGCTTTCTTTGTTTTCTCAAATTGAGAGATGACACGATTTACATCATTAACAGTGGTTCCAGAACCTTTCGCAATTCTCTTCTTCATCGTACTACGAATCTTAGAAGGATTTTGACGTTCTTCTTTCGTCATTGATTGAATAATCGCTTTGGTTTGTTTCATACCACTTGTCGCTTTGGATTCATCAATCATATCAGCGTATTGAGAAAAACCAGGTAACATCTTCATGATTCCACCAAGTGGCCCTAGCTTTTCGACTTGTTCAAATTGCATCAACATATCATCCATATCAAATTTGCCATCTAGCATCTTTTGAGCAGACTTCTCAGCTGCTTCTAGATCCATCTTTTCTTGGGCACGTTCTACTAATGTAACGATATCACCCATTCCTAAGATACGATCTGCCATACGGTTTGGATAAAAGATATCTAAGTCTTCAATCTTTTCACCTTCACCCACAAATTTAATAGGAACTTGTGTAATACTCTTAACGGATAAGACGCCACCACCTCTACTATCACCATCAAACTTTGTGACAACGAGTCCAGTGAGTGGTAATTGGTCTTTAAAGGCCGTTGCGACGTTGACGATATCTTGACCCGTCATCGCATCTACGGTTAAGAGAATATCATTTGGATGAACTTCTCTTTCAATAAGAGATAATTCATTCATTAATTCTTCATCGATATGAAGTCGTCCTGCAGTATCAATAAGAACAGTATCATAGCCTTTTTCTTTCGCATATTTCATACCTTCTTTAACGGTTTCTAAAGCAGGTGTTTCCACTCCCTTAGAGAATACTTCAACCTCTATTTCTTTTCCTAAGGTTTGAAGTTGTTCGATCGCTGCTGGACGTATTACATCGGCCGCTATCATCATTGGATTTCGATTCATCTTATTCTTTAAGATATTCGCAATCTTAGCTACACTTGTGGTTTTACCGGTACCTTGTAGACCCACAAGCATAATGGTTGTTAGACCTGAATCTTGAAGATTGAGTGGAGCTTCTTCTCCTAAGAGATTTACAATCTCATCATGAACAATCTTTACAAGCATCTCAGATGGAGAAACACTATTAATTACATCTTCTCCACGTGCTCTTTCACGAATACTATTTAAGAAATCTTTTACAATACGATAGTTAACATCTGCCTCTAAAAGTGCTAAACGAATCTCCTTTAGCATCTCTTCCATATTGCTATCGGTAAGTTTACCTTTCCCTGCAATATTACGCATTGTTTTATTTAAACGTTCACTCAATGAATCAAAAGCCATAAGTTTCCTCCAATTAACAGGTATATTGTACCATATGGAGATTTAATTATTGACGATTGTCAATACGAGATACTTTTTCTGCAATAATTGTACTATTGTAGTATTTCTTTCCATCTTTTTCATAAAGATCCGAACTTAAGCGACCACGCATCGCTACAATACTACCTTTTGTACAAGTTGTCGCACATTCTTCCGCAATTCCCTTCCATAAAGTTACTTGGAAGA
>CADBUH010000060.1 GCA_902797775.1 uncultured Erysipelotrichaceae bacterium
GGATTTAATGAACGAATAATATCAACATCTTCTTGAAGTTTCTTATCATCCACATTTTGTGTACGAGATAAAATAATACAATTTGCAGTAGCGATTTGATCATCAAAGAACTCTTTAAAGTTCTTATGATAAACCTTACAACGTGCTGCATCCACAACGGTACTATAACTATCGAGTTCTAATCCTTCTACGGATTGAATTGCACGTAAGATATCGGATAGTTTTCCTACACCAGAAGGTTCAATAATAATATGATCTGGTTTATAAGTTTCATTTACTTTCGCAAGAGCTTCTTCAAAATCACCTTTTAATGTACAACAGATACAACCACTATTAATTTCTGTGATTTCAATTCCTGCTTCTTGTAAGAAACCGCCATCAATTCCGATTTCTCCAAATTCATTTTCTACTAATACGACTTTTTGGTTTGCGAATACATCTTTAATTAATTTTTGAATTAAAGTTGTCTTTCCTGCGCCTAAAAATCCAGATATAACATTTACTTTTGTCATGGTATTACCTCTTTTCTACTCGCTTAGTTATTATACAACAATTGTCAAGAATCCTTATTCTTTAATCTCTACAATAAGTGGGATAAATTCTTTTTTAATCACATCTAATAACCCTTTATCTGTACAACGAATATCTGGACATACAGCTAAAGGCATAAAGGTAAAGAAGTGAAGAGGATCATGTAAATCAAATCCCATCTTCTTACAACACTCTCTAAAGTGATCGGCTTCCTTTTGAAGGTGTTCTGGACTTTCTTCTGATAAAAGACCCGCAATTGGAAGTGGCACATGGGATAATACTTTCCCATCTTGTACAGCCGCAAAACCACCTTGTGAACCAATAACTGTATTTGCGGCTACTAATAAATCTTCATCATTAGAACCATAGAGGGTTAAGTTATGAGAGTCATGACCATAGGTTATCGCTACGGCGCCATGGATGTCCCCAAGTTTTTCGATGAAACTATAGGCGTGTTGGTGAATACCATGGCGATTGAAGATGATCATCTTAACAAATCCTTCATAATCAATGATGGAAGTATTATTTGTGGTATGGAAAGGTAATTCATTGGTGGTATGTGAAGTTTGGAATACACCACCACTTACCTTCATTGTATTAACGATAACATGGCCTTCCTTTATCGAAGTAGGATTTTCAAAGGAAGCACATAAGTCTTCTAAAGTGAGAGGTTCTAATTCAACGGAATGATATACAAATTCAGGGAATGTATTTTCAATAGTTTCACCTACATATTTTGAATCCTCTACCACAATGTTTCCTCTTGATAGAACGATAGTAGGGTAAGGATGACGAATATCTTTTACAAGTTGAATATCAGCTTTTCTTCCTGGAACGATTGCGCCGGTATCATATAGACGCATGCGATCTGCTGGGTTAATGGTTGTAAAGCGGATAGCTTTAATTGGGTCTAAACCTAATTCAATGGCTTGTTCAACCGCATAATTTAAGTGACCATGGTTTAATAAGATGGTTAAAGATACATCATCTGTACAAATACATAGACGGTTATTATTCTCAATTGAATTCATTACTTCTACGATTTCTTTTGATAAATTATGTCCTTGAACTTCTGTAGTAAAACCAAGTGCTTGTTCTTGAAGAAGTTTTTCAACATTATTTACACAATGGTCAGAATCAATTCCTACAGCACGGAAAGCTTGTAGTTTTTCATCCATTAATAGAGGGACATGTCCATCTAAGATAGCGTTATATTTCTTTGCTTGGTTAATAACAGATAGAATTAAATCCTCTCCATTCACAACCCCATTAAAGTCCATAACTTCTCCTAATCCATAAATACCATCTGTATTCATGAATTGGTCCATCTCTTCTGCACCAACTTGATAACCTGAGGTTTCATAACCTGGTGCGGAAGGAATGGTAGAAGGGGCATAGAAATAAATATGTAGAGGTAAATCTTTTCCTGCATTAATTAAGGCTTTTACACCTTCAATTCCTAATACATTTGCGATTTCATGAGGGTCTGCTGCACAACTGGTTGTACCATTTTGTAATACAACTTTGGCAAAGTTTGCAGGTGTAAGCATACTACTTTCCACATGCATATGGGTATCAATAAATCCAGGTAAAGCCGTAAGTCCATCTGCGTGTATTGTTTTCTTTGTGGGATAGTTCACTAAATTACCAACTGCTACAATTGTATCTTCTACAATACCAATATCTTGTTTTTGGATGGTACTTGTAAATACATTGACGACTTCACATCCAGTAATTAATAAATCGAGTTCGGTTTTTCCTTGTGCTGCTGCAACAAATCTCTTTAAATCACTCATATTCTTGGCCTCCATACTGTTTCTTTATATTGATTATGAGTTTCTGTCAAGGAAAACCGTATATTGATATAAAAATATGGTATAATTTTTAAACGGGAAAGGAGAAAACTGAGTGTCTGGAACTGGTTTTAACTTTACTTTAGGAAATATTCGAACATTAACCATGATGTTTTTTGATATCTTTATTATTTGGTTTGTGATTTATTACGCCATTAAGATTGTGCGTTCTAATGCTCGAACAATCCAAATCTTTAAGGGTATTTTATTAATTATTATTATTGATATCATTGCGAAAGTCTTAGGTTTAAAAACCTTAGAATTCTTAGCGAATATCTTTATTAACTGGGGATTCTTAGCGATTATTATTATTTTCCAACCAGAAATAAGATCGATCTTAGAGAGGATGGGGAAATCAAATGTATTCTCTCGTATTACAACTTTAACTGGTAATGAGAAAGAGAATCTTGTGGATCAGATTGTAATGGCGACGATGCTATTATCACAAGATCAAACAGGAGCTTTAATCTCTATTGAACAATCGCAATCCTTAGAAGATTTCGTTTCAACAGGAACGAAGTTGAATTCGGATGTAACAGCGGAATTATTAACTTCGATATTTGTAACATCGACTCCATTACATGATGGCGCAGTTATTATTCAAGGAGATAAGATTGCGTGTGCGAGTGCTTATTTCCCACCAACAAATCTAGACTTACCATCTCGTTATGGTGCACGTCATAGAGCAGCGATTGGTATTAGTGAAATAACGGATGCAGTTACGATTGTTGTATCCGAAGAAACAGGATTAATCAGTATCACAGAAGGTGGAAAGATTATTCATGTAAATCGTAAACAATTACGTGATTATTTAATGCGTGTTATCTGTGGAGAAGAAACAGAGATTCGTGCGACAACTGATGTCGCAAGTGAAGTTGTTCAACAACCTGCTCGTGAAGTCGTTATTGAAGATGAAGCAAAACAAGAGAATACAAGTGTATTAAGTAAACTTGCGATTAAGAAACAAGAAGCAGAACTTGAACAAGAAGAAAAGATTGAAGTAGAAGAAGTTGTGGCTCCAGAAGAAGTTGTTGAAGGGGTTGAAGAAGAACCAGTTGAAGAAAAACCACAAGAAGAAAAGAAAGTAGAGCCAAAACAAAAGAAACAAAAGAAGTTCTCCTTATTTGGACATAGAAAAGAAGAAGAAAAACAGGAAGATGTGATAGAAGTACTTGAAGAAGAAAGTGCTGATATTAAACTTCCTAAGAATAAAAAGAAAGTAAATCAAAATCCAAGTTATCCTGGTCAACAAACCGTGGAAGATATTATTGAAGAAGAGAATCAAGCACCAGTACGTATGAGCGCAGAAGATGTAAAACGTGCTAGAGAAGAGAATCTTAAGAAGTTATCTCATAAGAAAGAGGAACCTAAGAAACCAAAGAAGGAATCAAAAGATGATCCAAATTCTTATACAGCAAAAATAGATATTAGTAAGATTGCGAACCTCACCAAAGAGTTAGATAAAGCCTTAAATAAGGTTGATCCTACACGTGGGGAAGATAGTGATGGAACCTCTAATGAAGGAGGTGAAGCCTAATGAGTGAACAAAAGAAAAGAACGGATCTTGAAAAAGAAGAACTTACTGGTAATAAGACAGAACTCGCAAATCGTATTGCGAATCAAACGAAGAAAGTAGCTAGTTCTTATCAATACCTCGAAGATTTCATTTTAAGAATCATTCGTTGGTTTTCTTCGATTCTTGATCAAACCGTATTTAATCGTAAATATACAAAGATTATCTCTTTAGTATTAGCGATCTTACTTTATATTGTGGTGAACTATAACTCCATGGCATCTGTCTTAACGACAACTCTTAACTACAATAAAGATCTTTATGATGTTCCAGTAACAGCGAAATATAATACGGATACATTTGAATTAAGTGGTTTACCAAGTAATGCGAATGTGCATATTACGGGAGATGCTTCAAGTGTTACAACAGCTGCGAATGCACGTGGTGTTGTCGTAGCAGATTTAGAAGGGTTAACCGAAGGAACACATGAAGTTAAACTCACAACAGAAGGATATGGAGATAGTGTAACCGTTACAGTAGAACCTTCAACTGCGATCTTAACACTTAAGAAGAAGACAACCCAACAGTTTGATATTTCTTATGACTTTATTAACTTACCAAAGATGGATTTAATCTATAGCGTTGGAACACCTGTATTCGATAATACACGTGTTAATGTAAGAGCTTCGAAAGATACGTTAGATACTATTGCGTTTGTTAAGGCGCTAATTGATGTGAGTGGACAAACAGCAGACTTTACACAGGATGCAACCTTAGTTGCGTATGATTCAAAGGGACAACCAGTAAATGCGAGAATTGTACCAGATACGGTATCCGTTACTGTACCAGTAACTTCTCCAAATAAGACAGTTCCTATTGAAATTGAAGTAACCGGTAATATTCCAAATGAGCAAGCAATTGCGTCCATTGATATGGACCAACAAACCGTTACCATCTATGGTTCTGAAACAGTATTAGGTCAAATTGATCGTGTTGTAGTAACATTAAATGCTTCTACAATCACAAAAGATTCAACACTATTAAGACCGATTACATTACCAAATGGAGTTAACTCTAGTAACATTAACCAAATTACAATGAATGTAAAACTTGGTGAAGGTGTATCGAAAACTATAACGGATGTAAAGATTAACTATAAGAATAACGTCAATAACTATAAAGCTTCACAACCAGATAACAAAACAACAACTTCTGTTATCGTATTTGGTACAGAAGAGAATATCGAAAAGATTACAGCGGATGATATTTCAGTCTATGTAGATATGAAAGATGCGAAACCTGGATTGATGGATTTCCCATTACAGATTGATCAACCACAGGGTGGTCTAGTAAGATATTCACTTGTTGAATCGACGTATCAATTAAACGTTCTGGGTGAACAAAATCCTGATACGGAATCGGATAATGGAGGAGAAGTAAATAATGGCTAACAAATATTTTGGAACAGATGGAATTCGTGGGAAAGCAAATGAAACTTTAACTGCGGAAAGAGCGTTTCTCGTTGGAAGATATTTAGGTTGGTATTTTAGTAAAGAAGGAAAACAAAGTATTGTTATTGGAAAAGATACACGTTTATCAAGTGATATGTTAGAAAGTGCACTTGCTGCTGGTATTTCTTCCGAAGGATGCAATGCTTATCTAGTTGGAACTTGTCCTACTCCTGCAATCTCTTATTTAGTACAAAATGAAGACTTTGCGTGTGGTGCGATGATCTCTGCGAGTCATAATCCTTTCTATGATAATGGGATTAAAATCTTCTCAAAAGATGGCTTAAAGATGTCTGCGGATGTAGAAGCACTTATTGAAGAATTCATTGATGGAAAAGTATCTTTAGATTATAAAACGGATGATCAAATTGGTTCGGTTATCTCTTATAAAAAGGGTCTAGAAGATTATCTTACTTGGGTTAAGAAAACCTTCCCATTTGATTTATCTGGATATAAATTAGCGGTTGATTGTGCAAATGGTTCAAGTAGTGTAAGTGCACAAAATGTATTAGAGGCATTAGGTGCGACTTGTACAATGATTAATAATGAACCAGATGGAATCAACATTAATACAAAGTGTGGTTCCACACATCCTGAACAACTTCAAGAACTTGTGAAGAATGGAGACTTTGATTTAGGACTCGCATTTGATGGAGATGCAGATCGTATGATTATGGTAGCTCCTGATGGTGAATTAATTACTGGAGACCATGTCTTATATGTATGTGGAAAATATTTCCGTGATTTAGGAAGATTAAATAACGATACCGTTGTCACAACTGTTATGGCAAACCTTGGCTTATTTATCGCATTAGAAAGAGAAAGTATTAAGGTTGCCCAAACACAAGTAGGGGACAAATATGTATTCGAACATATGGTACAAGAAGATGATATCGTAGGTGGAGAACAATCTGGTCATATTATCTTTAAAGAATATGAAAAAACAGGAGATGGTTTAGTAACTGCACTTATGTATCTAGGAATTATGAAAGATACTGAAAAAGATGCGAGTAGTCTCTATGATGGTTTAAAGATCTATCCACAACTCTTAATCAATGTCAAAGTAAAAGATAAAGAAGAAGCGATGAATGATGAAGAGGTTAAACAAGCCATCGAACAAGTAAATGAATCTCTTAAAGGAAATGGTCGATTACTTGTTCGCCCTAGTGGAACCGAGCCACTTGTTCGAGTCATGGCAGAAGCAGAAACAGATGAAATCTGTGCAAGAGAAGTTGGAAAGATTGTAGAGATTGTAAAAGAAAAGTTTGGAATCTAAAAGACTAGCGATAAGCTAGTCTTATTTTTTTAAATCAATATAGACATGATTTCCATCATATTTGAATCGTGTCATATTACGTCGTAAGAAGTTAGCGGATAATTCAGGTAAGGTATCGATGACTTCATCTAAACCGGATTGATCATAATATTCTTGGAATTCTGGCATCCTCCCAGAGAAAGCATAGACATTTCCTTCACCTTTTAAATCAAGGAGTGCTTTCTTTGTTTCTTCATCTAAGAAATCATATTCTACATATCCACCTAGTCGACTTACAGAATTTGTCTTAAAGAATTCTCGAGCATTATCTTTAAAGTTCGTAAAGAATGGATCTTTTATTCGATTCTTCTTTGCCCAACTTTCTACATCCACAGGGAATGTATCATATTGGATATGATCTTCTTCAATCCATTCAATCTTTCCATATTGATGAGGATTAATAAGATAAGAACTAGTCATAATATCGGTAATAATACCATTCTCTCGTTCTACTTCTTTATAGTATTGAACATGTGTATGTCCACAGAGATTAACCTTAACATTATATTTTGTGAGTAAATCTGCAAGTGAACGTGCATTATCGATTTGATAATTTTCACCTTCGACCATTTGGGCTAAGGTATGATGGGTTGAACAGATAACTTCAATATTTTTAGAAGAAGCTTCCTTTAAGACTTCTTCAATCCATTCTAATTGCGCAGGACGAATTCTACCTCCTACTGAAGCTGCAAAAGAAGTATTCTCTTCATATTTATTGGAATCTAACATCAATAACCAACAATGATCATTTAAGGCATAAACATAACTTAAAGAGTTTTCATCTTCAAGATAGGCTTGGTTATAACCACAGTCTTGATAAATATCTCTAAATTCTTCTGGTTTAATGGTTCTTGAATAAGTGAGTTGTTCTTCAGAATAGTTATAAGCACGTGGGTTTTCAATGTCATGGTTTCCAGGTATTACAAGAGGTTGAATACCTGCTTTTTTTAACTTCGCTAGCTTTTCAGCAAAAGTAACATGGGAATAATATTCTCCATTAAAGGTAATATCACCTGTAACAAGTACAACATCTGGTTTTTCTTTTAAACATGTATCTATAAAAGCATCCAATAATTCATCACAGTATTGGGTTAATCGACCATCCGCAAAATTCGTCAGCATCTCATCAAATAAAGGACCTCCAGATAGACTAAGGTCTAGATAATGAGGGTCTGTAATAACGAAAAGAACGTGTTCATTCTCATTGCGTTCAATTGTAGGGGTGGAGCAACCCATCAATAGAATTGATAGGATTAAAGGGAATATTATCTTTTTCATTTCAATCATTATATACGCTTTTTCTAGGTGGCACAATGACATAGCACCTTTAACAGTGATAAAATAAAATAGATGAAAAAGGTAATATCAATCGTAGAAGATGAAAAAGATTTAAATGAACTTGTGAAGCGTTATCTAGAGAAAGAAGGGTATGATGTTCGCTCGTATTTAACGTTTGATGAAGCTTTTATTCATACCAATGATGGGGATGTTCATTTATGGATTTTAGATATTATGTTAGGGGATAAGAGTGGGTTTGATTTAATTGAAGAAATCCGTAGAAATAATCCAGATGTCCCTGTTATCTTCATGTCCGCAAGAGATAAAGAATTTGATCGTATTATTGGACTTGAAAAGGGAAGTGATGATTATATTCCAAAACCGTTCTCTCCAAAGGAACTTGTATTACGTGTTAATAATATTATTCGTAGAACATATCGTGATGAAACAAACACAAGATTAAATGTGGATGGATATGAAATTGATGAAGTGCAAAGAATTGTCTATGTGGATGGAGAAAAGATTGATTTAACAACCAAAGAATTTGAGTTATTGATGTTGTTTGTGAAGAATCGTGGTACTGCGATGAATCGTGATGAAATATTAAATAAAGTTTGGGAAACAAACTATTATGGAAATGATCGTGTCGTAGATGATACTTTAAGAAGATTACGTAAAAAGTTACCAAACTTATCGATTCATACCATTTATGGATTTGGATATAGGTTAGGATAATGAAACGAATCTATTTGTGGTTAAGAGAACTTTCTTTATCCCAACAATTAATGACAATCTCGTTTTTAACGATTGTCGTTTTTATGATTTTTTTACTTGCGGTTTTATCTCCACAAATCTCGTATTTTACAGATACTGAAATGTTTCGTATCTTACATATCTCCCAAGAGAGTATGACCTATTTCCTAGATGAAAATCCAGGTGATATTCCAGATAAAGCACTTGGTGCTAGTTCTGGAATTGTGCAAGGAATTTATAATCCAAAAGAAGAATCCTTAATTGTGATTGGTGAAGGAATCTTTGATGAGGATGAAATAAGACAATTACGTTTTGAGATTGAATCTAATAATATCGTTGATCCTAGAGATTACCAACTTACTTTACCTGGTTCCAGTGCCTTTCGTAATGAGAAAGTATTATATACAGTTTCAAAGTTAGAAGATGGAAGATATTTAATTTCGAAACTTCCAACTTCCTTTGATAATTCTTTCCGCAATGCATTAGTGAATAATATGGTAAGTGTTAATGTGTTAATCGCATTGGTATTATTCTTATTTTTAACGATATGGATTGCGACTTTAATCCATCCTTTAAATCAAATTAAAACTTATATCGATAAGATTAAAAAAGATGAAGAAGCGACTTTAAATGTGTATCGTCATGATGAAATCGGAGAAGTAGCGGATGCGTTACGTGATATGGAAGAAGAATTAAAGAAACAGAATCGTGAAAAACAAGAAATGATTCAAAATATCTCCCATGATTTAAAAACACCTATCGCTACCATACGTTCTTATGGTGAAAGTATTAAGGATGGAATCTATCCTTATGGAACTTTAGAAAAATCAATTGATGTAATTGTAGAACACGCAGATCGTTTAGATAAGAAAGTAAGAAGTTTAATCGCACTGAATAAGATGGATTATCTTTTGGATGAATGTCCAGAAGGGAATAACTTACATATGGCGAGTGTCATAGATAAAGTCTTATTAGCGTTAAAGGTAATCCGTCCAGAAATAGAGTTTGTGAAGGATATTGATGAAAATGTATATTTCCATGGGGAAGAAGATCCTTGGCGTATTGTGGTAGAAAATTTAATTGATAATGCATTAAGATATGCGAAAAGTAAGATTGCGATTTCTTTAAAAGAAGATGAATTATGTGTTGAAAATGATGGAAAACCAATTGCCCAAGAACATCTTGAGAAACTCTTTTCTCCTTATGAAAAGGGAACGGAAGGGCAATTTGGATTAGGTCTATCGATTGTTTATAAGGTTGTGACAACCTATGGTTATCATGTGGAAGCTGAAAACTTACAAGATGCGGTAAGATTTAGAATTTATCGAGAAATAAGTAAGAAAGAGAAGAAAGCGAGAGACAAAGAGAAAAAGAAGACAATAAAAGAAACTAAGAAAAGGGAGAAAAAGACACTTGGTTCTTAACTTGTTAGGCTTTTTCTAGTAAAATAGTACAATATGACAGATTTCGGGATATATGGAAAAGTGAAAACTGCGTATCGTCATAGTGGAAGTGGACAAGATGTTGTCTTACTACATGGATGGGGACAAAATATGCAGATGATGGAAAAGATTGAAACACATTTAAATAAATCTTTTTCTGTTTATAATTTAGACTTTCCTGGATTTGGTGAAAGTGATTTACCTCTAGTAGGATGGAGTGTAGAAGATTATCGAATCTTCTTAGAAGATTTTATAAATCAAAATGAGATTAAGAATCCAATTTTAATTGGACATTCTTTTGGATGCCGTGTTGCGATTCGCTATGCTGCGAAACATCATGATGTAAAGAAGATGATTCTTACAGGTGCGGCAGGTATTAAACCAGAAAGAACAACTTCTCAAAAGATGAAAACATTAATGTATAAAACAGGAAAGAAGTTCTTACAACTTACAGGAAATGAAAAGAAATTAAAAGAACTTCAAGATAAGAGTGGATCCGAAGATTATCGAAATGCACAAGGGGTGATGAGAGAAACCTTTGTGAAAGTGGTGAATGATGATGTTCGTGATTTATTAAAAGAGATAAGTTGCCCTGTATTACTTGTATGGGGAGAATATGATGATGCGGTTCCTTTAGCGATGGGTAAACTCATGGAACAAGAAATGCCAGATGCAGGACTCGCAATCTTTGAGAAAGATAACCATTTTGCTTATTGGAATCAAAGTGATCGCTTTAATCGTGTCATTGATATCTTTTTAGAAGAGGAATATAAGAATGCTGACAATCGTTAAAATCGCATATTATTTCGTTTTAATCTTTGCGGTATTAATTCCTATGAAGCATGCACTTCATATGTTCCAACAAAACCGCTATGAAGTAAAACGCTATATCTTATGGATTCAACAGAATATCGTAGGGGGTGCACGTAGAGCTTTAATTCCTGCACTTATTATTGTGGCTGTGGCTTTTGCGTGTACACGGTTAAGTACAGCAGGGGTTTTATATGTCTCCTTAGGAATTGGGCTTATCCTTGCGATTGTATTACTTTATCGTGAGACAAAAGCACAATATATTAAACCTTTAGTTTATACAGGTAGAGTGAAACGACAGATCCTTGTGATGAGTGTTCTCTATTTAGTCATTCAAGCGATATTACTTTATTTATTCCGCCGTTTAAATATTTGGTATATGCTAGCGTTTTCTTATTTTGGGCCTTGGGCATTAATCTTCCCAGTTGCGTTTATTACTTCACCAATCGAACATGCAGTACAAAAGTGGTATATCAATGACGCAAAGAAAATCCTACAAGCACATAAAGGATTAATTAAGATTGGAATTACAGGAAGTTATGGAAAAACAACTACGAAGAATGTGGTGAATGCAGTCTTAGGTGAACACTTTAATACCTTAATGACACCAGCTTCTTATAATACACCGATGGGTATTACACGTACCATAAGAGAATTATTAAAGCCAATTCATCAAGTCTTTGTATGTGAGATGGGGGCAGATCACGTTGGGGATATTCGTGAATTAATGGAATTTGTTGAACCAAGTATTGGGATTGTAACTTCGGTTGGTCCTCAACACCTTACAACCTTTAAAACACAAGAGAATATCACCAATGAGAAGATGCAGATGGTAGAAATGTTACCGAAGGATGGATTAGGGATTTTAAATTATGATAATGATTTAATTCGTGAGTATAAGGTAAAGAATAATGTAGCGGTTGTAACGTATGGGATTCATAACCATGATGTCGATTATTATGCAGATACGATTCAATTTAGTGAAAATGGAACAGCCTTTACTTTAATCCATGGAGAAGAACGTGTCGCATTTGAAACACGTTTATTAGGAGAATTAAATATTCTTAATATTTTATCTGCGATAGCCGTTGCGAATCATTTAAAGGTAGATTGGGCAACCATTCAACGTGCTATTAAACAAATGAAACAAGTAGAACATCGTTTAGAGATTAAAAAGATTAATGGGTATACCTTTATTGATGATGCGTTTAATGCGAATCCTAGTGGGGCTAAGATGGCACTTGATGTATTAGCACATATGAAGGGGAAACGTTTTATTGTTACACCTGGAATGATTGAACTAGGGGAAAGACAAGAAGAATTAAATGAAGCATTTGGTAGACAAATGTTAAATAAAGTAGATGAAGTATTACTTGTAGGAGCACATCAAGTAGAACCAATTTATCGTGGTCTAAAAGAAGTAGGTTTTGATATGGACCATGTGCATGTCGTAGATACTGTAAAAGAAGCATTTGCGTATGTATACCAACATGCGACAACCGACGATATCATTTTATTAGAAAATGATTTACCAGATGCATTTAGTCATTAATAAGGGGAACTATTGTGAAGAAACTATTCCTTCATATCGCAATTATCTTAGTTGTTGTATATAGTTTTATCATTCTTAACCCAAATATTCATTATTACTTTTGGGGAGATGAAACCCAACAAATTATTCCTTTTACTTTATCTTTTTATCAAAGTATTAAAAATGGAACCATTTCTTTTTGGAACCCTTATGTAAGTTATGGATCTTCAAATGCAGTTCATTTATTAACCGTTTTAGGTTCTCCAACATTTTGGAGTTTTTTATTACTTCCTTCCATTTCTATGATCTTTAAGTGGATGCCTATACCAGATATGATACGGTTTTTATTGATTGCTTATTTTAGTTATCAATGGTTATCCAATATTGTGAAGTCTGAAAAGGCAAGACTCGTAGGAACGATTGTAATGACGTTCTCTAGTTGGGCAATGATGTGGATTCATTATTATTACTATTCCGATTCATGGCTTTATATCACGGTTCTATTATGGACAATGGAAGAGATGTTACAGGGAAGAAAGAAATGGTTCTTTCCAATTATTATTGCCTTATTATGTGTATTATTCTTATATTCTGCCTATATTGCGAGTTGGATGATTCTTTTCTATCTTACTTGTCGTTTATATATGATTCATGGACATTTATCCATGAAAGAATTAATCAAACACTTATGGCCATTCTTTTGGCGTTATTTATTGGGAATTGGTTTAGCTGGTATTATCTTTGTGCCAGATGTTTATACCATCTTAAATTCCAATCGTGTTTCTGTAGGATTACCACAATTATTAAGTGATCCTAAGAACTTATTTGGTTCTTTTGGCCAACTCTATCGTAATTTTGGTTCTTTATTCTCACCTGTCATTAATGATTATGATTATGTCATTTATCATTCTCCATTCCTATTTAATGACAAAGAACACTATGCTTTATATATCTATAGTTTTATTATTTATCCTTTATTACTTCCTCAATTAAAGGTTGTATCCTTTCAAGGTAAGAAACCTTTATTAATCAC
>CADBUH010000061.1 GCA_902797775.1 uncultured Erysipelotrichaceae bacterium
ATAACCCTATTCGATTACCAAGAGGAAGCTGTTAAGAAAATGAAGACCGGCTCAATCCTCTGTGGTGACGTCGGTAGTGGTAAATCTAGAACAGCCCTTGCATATTACTATTTACTTAATGGCGGAGAGGTAGGCACCGAGGCTTACGTACCCATGTCTGACCCACCTCAGGACCTATACATAATTACTACGGCCCGTAAGCGTGACACCCTCGAATGGGAGAAGGAACTTATCCCTTTCCTTCTTTCCACCCACCCAGATCAGAACATCTATCACCATTCTATTACCGTCGATTCCTGGAACAATATCTCTAAGTATACGGACGTAGAAAACTCCTTCTTTATATTTGATGAACAACGTGTTATAGGTCGAGGACAATGGGTAAAATCCTTTCTTAAGATCGCCAAGTCTAATGATTGGATACTTCTCTCCGCCACCCCTGGAGATACATGGCAGGATTATATTCCTGTATTCATTGCAAATGGGTTTTACAAAAACAGGTCGGAGTTTAATAGAGAGCATATTGTTTGGAAAAGTTTTACTAGGTTTCCACAAATAGACCGTTATCTACATACCGGAAAACTGAATAAACTAAGAAACGATATTTTGGTAACCATGGATTACAGAAAGGAGACAGTACAACATCATGAAGATGTTTACTTAAACTATGATGCTGCCAAATACCGCTCGATATCTAAACTCCGCCAAAACCCATATAAAGACAATTTACCAATAGAAAACGCAAGTGAGTATTGCTATACATTAAGGAGGGTATTAAATGAGGACACTTCTAGGCAATTACATTTACTTGAACTACTGGATGGGCATCCTAGAGCAATTATATTCTACTCGTTCGACTATGAACTTGAAATACTTAAAAATATTGGTTACTATCCAGGTACTAAAATTGCTGAATGGAATGGTCACAAGCATGAACCGATTCCTATCGGTGAAAGATGGGTCTATCTTGTCCAGTATTCTGCTGGTGCTGAAGGTTGGAATTGTGTCACCACTGATACTATTATATTTTACTCTCAGCAATATTCTTACAAAGTTCTTAAACAATCTAGTGGAAGAATAGACCGTCTGAACACTCCGTATAAAGACTTATACTATTATCACTTTAAAAGCCGTGCCGGAATAGACATTGCTATAAGTAGGGCTTTAGATAATAAGAAAGATTTTAACATAAGAATGTTTTATGAGAAAGGAAAATAGAATGGGTAAAGAAGTACATAAAGAAGTTGTAACTCTTATGACTAGGATGATGTGTGATTGTGGTGGTGAGATGGTAATACCTCCCGGTTCACCAGCTTTATCAACATACCCTCCGCAGTATATGCATGTCTGTAATAAATGTGAAAAAGTTGAATTATATTTTAAACAGTATCCATGTTTAGACTATATAGAAAGAAATTAATAGAAATTTATAGGGCGTTCGCGAAGTTTACGGACGCTCTTAATTTTTGCCCACTTTTAATTTCAAAAGTGACCATTTGCCCACTTTTATAAAAAAATGTGGGTAGAAGTGTTACTAAAGTGTTACCGAAGTGTTACTCTAAAAACACATTTGGCCAAAAAAAGTGGCCATTTGCCCACTTTTGAAAACAAAAGTGGCCAGGCTTTTTCGTTGAAAAATGAATGTGTACAGAGGTCGCTGCCCACTTTCCCACTTTTTTCTTTAATTAAACGCGAAAATAAAAAATTATATTTTAAATAATATAGCGAAAAAAAGTGGGCATTTGGCCAAAACGTAATTTTGGACAAAATTTTAGCAATTTTTCGGATTCGCGAAAATTTCTTACCCTTTTATGAGAGGAGAGGATAAAAAGGCCGAAATGGCGAAAATCATCTTCTCTTTCTTTTTAAGGAAAGGCGGATAACAATGAACAAATTGGAGAAGAACTTTCAGTCGAAATTAATTAAAGAACTAAAAGAAATGTTCGAAGGCTGTTTGGTTCTAAAGATGGATGCTAATTATATTCAGGGTATACCAGATTTACTTATCCTTTATAAGAATAAGTGGGCTGCTCTTGAATGTAAGAAAGACAAGAAAGCAAAACATCAACCTAATCAAGATTATTATATTTCGATTATGGATAAGATGTCGTTTTCTAGATTCATTTCTCCTGATAACAAAGAGGAGGTACTAGGTGAACTTCAACAATCATTCAAGTCTAGAAGGTCAACACGCATTTCTAGGAGCAAGTAAGTATCATTGGATTAATTATGACCAAGAAAAAGTAGCAGATACATACAATAAGTTTCTTGCAACACAAAAAGGAGTTATATTACATGACTTCGCAGCGCAGTGTATAAGACTTGGGCAGAAATTACCAAGGTCTGAAAAGACACTTAATCTTTATGTAAACGATGCTATAGGATACAAGATGACACCAGAGCAAGTATTATATTACTCAGATAACTGTTTTGGTACAGCAGATGCTATTTCTTTTAGGAATGACTTTCTTCGAATTCATGATTTGAAGACGGGCGTTACTCCAGCACATATGGAGCAGTTGATGATCTATGCTGCTCTATTTTGTTTGGAATACAAAGTTGATCCTAAAGACATCGGTATTGAACTCAGAATCTATCAGAATAACGAAATTATATTTCATGAACCTGAAAGAGATGAGATTATGCCGATAATAGATAAGATTATAGATTTTGATAAGATAATTAACAGTATTAAGGAAATGGAGGGTTAATATGGGCCGAATTCCAGATGACATAATAATGCATTATGGCGTTAGTGCTAGGAACGGCGCACCAGGTAGAGGTTCTGGTAGATATCCTCTAGGTTCTGGAGATAATCCATATCAGCATGGTTCAGGTGCTGAATGGTTAGCTAAATACAACGAATACAAGAAACAAGGACTCTCGGAACAAGAAATAGCCGAAAAGATGGGTGCTGTTAATAGATATGGTAAGCCGATTACTACAAAATTAAGAGCACAATATCGTATGGCTACTAATGAAGTAAAAGAATTAGACATAGAAAAAGCCAAAAGATTATATTCCGAAGGAAAAACGCCAACTGAGATTGGTAGAGAAATGGGTAAAAATGAATCTACTATTAGAGGTTGGTTAAAAGTGGAAGAACCGCCATATAAAGTAAAACAAGTAGCATTATATTTGAAAGACAAAGTCGATAAAGAGGGAATGATTGACGTATCGTCTGGTGTAGAACGTTACATTGGAGATGGTATTACAAAGAATACCCTAAAAGATGCATTATATTACTTAGAAGCATCAGGCTACGAGATTTATGATGGTGGTTTACCACAGGTTACAAATCCAGGACAGCAAACAATAGTAAAAGTTTTGGGAATTCCAGGAACCGAGTATAAAGACATCTATCAATACGATAAAGTAAAATCCGTACAAGATTTTGATACCAAAATAGATAAAGATGGAGCTATTCGTAAACGTTTTGAGTATCCTGCAAGTATGGATTCTAAACGTCTTCAGATTAGATATGCTGAAGAAGGTGGAGAAGAAAAAGACGGAATTATTGAAATTAGAAGAGGTGTGAAAGACCTTTCTTTAGGTGATTCTCATTATGCGCAAGTTAGAATTTTGGTAGATGACGATCATTATTTAAAAGGAATGGCCGTCTATTCTGACGATATGCCACCTGGGGTAGATGTTATATTTAATACAAACAAAAAATCCGATGTTGATAAGATGGATGTATTAAAGAAAATCTCAAATGACCCAAATAATCCATTCGGTTCATTAATTAAAGATTATGAAAAGGGTGGCCAAAGTTACTATGACGACCCAAAAGGTAATTATATTAATACAGAAACTGGTAAAAGACAGTCTTTATCATTAATAAATAAACGTTCTGATGAAGGAGATTGGGAAGATTGGTCAGATAAGTTACCTGCACAGTTCTTAGCGAAACAAAATCTTCAGCTTGTTAATAGACAATTATATTTGACTAAAACAAACAAAGATGCAGAGCTTAAAGAAATTCAATCACTTACTAATCCAACTATTAAGAGAAAGATGCTTTTGGCTTTTGCCGAAGATTGTGACGCTAATGCTGAACAATTAAAAGCAGCGCCTTTACCAGGTCAAAAATGGCAGGTAATTTTGCCGTTAACAACGATAAAAGATAACGAAATTTATGCTCCAAATTACAAAAACGGAGAACAAGTTGCACTAATTCGTTATCCTCATGCCGGAATTTTTGAGATTCCTATTTTGACAGTTAATAATAAACAAAAAGAAGGCGATAAAGTAATTACTAAAAATGCAAAAGATGCAGTTGGTATAAATTCTAAGGTTGCTGAAGTCTTATCTGGAGCGGATTTCGATGGTGACACTGTAATGGTTATACCAATAAACAAAAATTACAAGATTTCGTCAAGACCACCATTAGAAGAACTAAAAGGTTTCAATCCTAAAACAGAGTATGGTTATATTTCCAAGAAAACCGATGAAAAAGGAAAAACTCATTATTACGACAAAGACGGAAAAGAATTTAAGGCAATGACCAATACTCAAACTGAGATGGGAATTATATCTAACCTTATAGCTGATATGACTGTAAAAAGTGCTTCTGATGAAGAACTTGCTAGAGCCGTAAAACATAGTATGGTTGTAATCGATGCTGAAAAACATGGTTTAGACTATAAGAGAAGTTATAAAGAAAACAACATCGAAGAATTAAAGAAAATTTATCAGGACAAGCCTGAAAAAGAGGGTAAAAAGAAATATGGAGGTGCATCGACCCTTATAACAAGGGCTAATGCTGAAGTTTCTGTAGATAAAAGACAAGGTCAGCCACATATCAACGAAGACGGAACTTTATCATACAAAACAACATCACAATTATATTTCCAAGACCCAAAAACAGGTAAAGAGAAAAAACGTACTCAAGCAAGTACACAAATGCGTGAAACTTCAGATGCATATACACTGTCTTCTGGCAGATTAGTCGAAGATGCATATGCAGATTTTGCGAATCACATGAAATCACTTGCTAATACAGCTAGAAAAGATTATATTTCCACGAAACGTTTAGAAAAGAGCCCTTCAGCAGCAGAGGCTTATAAAGAGGAAGTAGATAACCTTTTATCACAGCTAAATATAGCAGCAAAAAATGCTCCGAAGGAAAGAGAGGCTCAAAGAAGAGCTAATGTAGAGCTTAAACAGGCTAAAGAATTATATTTCCAAGAAACTGGAAAAGATATGCCTAAAAAAGAAGAGAAAAAGGTAGCTCAGAGAGCCCTTACTGAGGCTAGAAATTCTGTTGGTGCTAAAAGAGAACCTATTAAAATTAGTGAACGTCAATGGGAAGCTATACAAGCTGGTGCTATAAGCGATTCTAAACTTATGGAGATAATAAATTACATAGATGATGAAGAATTAAAGAGATTGGCTACTCCTAAGGGAGGATTTAAATTAAGTAATTCTGACATCTCTAGAATTAGAAGAATGGCTTCTCAAGGCTATACAAATGCTGAAATAGCAGAAGCTATGAAGATTTCTCCGTCGACAGTTTCTGAACATTTGTAGAAAGGAGTTTTAAATGGTTGAATACAGGTTAACAACTATAGACAATCCATTTGATCCTTTTACAGAGTTCGATCAATGGATTCTATTTGACAAAGATAAAGGCTATGATTCTTCTGAATACTTAGCTAGAATAATTCCTGAGATTCCTGAGGAACTATCTGAAGAGGAAAAGAATGAAGCAATTAGTGAAGCCATAGATTTGATACTGGAACGGGACGCACTGAAGCTATACAAGAAGGTTAGCCGAACAGTAGACACTTGACGGTAACTGCTTGCTGGAAGAAAGCTTGAAAAAAAACTAACCCCTAACTAAAGACTAGTTATAGACTAAATTGGCTAAATTGGAAACTAGAAAACTAAAAATTATTCTAACTAACGAATAAACAATGGAACTAGACTATGAAAAATTGGACTATAAAATTCTTTAAAAATTTTTGAGACACGGGGGGAGGGTTAAAAAATGACTCTGGCCCTGGAAATCGCG
>CADBUH010000062.1 GCA_902797775.1 uncultured Erysipelotrichaceae bacterium
AGAACCAGCTTGGGCAACATGCGTTCCTACAATTTGACGTAATGCAGATTGTAATAAGTGTAAGGAAGAGTGGTTCGCACGTGTTTTTTCACGATCTTCAAAGTTATATTTCCCTTCTACAACATCATTTAATTTAATGCTTCCTTCTTGAATGGTAACGGTATGTAAGTGTTGACCATGTGGAGCTTTATGGACATCTGTAACAAGAGCTTTCATATTACTCGATTGTAAAGTACCTGTATCTGCACATTGTCCACCACTTTCTGCATAGAAACATGTCTTATCTAATACAACATCTCCACTATCTTTTAACTCTTCTACTGCAATACCATCTTTAAATAAACCTATGACTTTCGCTGTACAAGATGTATCTGTATAACCTGTAAATTCAGATGGTAATTCAAAGTTCATTAAATCTTCGGATTGTGATTTCATGGATTGTTCATTAGAACGTGCATCTCTCGCTCTTTGTTTTTGTGCTTCCATTTCACGATCAAAGCCTTCTTGTTCAATCGTAAATCCATTTTCAAGTGCGATTTCTTCTGTTAATTCTTTTGGGAATCCATAGGTATCATAAAGTTTGAATACCACTTCACCAGGTAAAACCTTTGTATCTTGGTGTTTCTTTAATTCATCATTTAATAAGTTTTCTCCATTCACTAAGGTTGATTGGAAGGATTCTTCTTCTGTCTTAACTAGTTTTTCAACAAGAGCGACCTTTTCTTGTAGATAAGGATAGAAATCAATATTGATATCTGCTACAACTTTTACAAGTTTATACATGAAACTACCTTCGATACCAAGTTTAATTCCATATCTTACAGCTCTTCTTAATACACGACGTAAGACATATCCTCTACCTTCATTTGAGAATAATGCACCATCACTTAACGCAAAGGTAACAGTACGAATATGATCCGCAATTACGCGATAAGCCATCTTATATTCTTTTTCATCATAAGAGTGTTTCGCAAACTTTTCAGTTTCTCTAATAATAGGTAAAAATAAATCTGTATCAAAGTTTGTTTCCCCATCTTGAATAAGACATACAAGTCTTTCAAGTCCCATACCAGTATCAATATTCTTTTGAGGAAGTTCTTTATATTCACTTCTAGGAAGTGTATCTGGCTTACAATCATATTGCGAGAATACAATATTCCAAACTTCAATATAACGATCATTTTCTATATCTTCAAAGAATAGTTTTTCTCCTAATCCTTGTGGATCATATTTTTCTCCACGATCATAGTAAAGTTCTGTATCTGGTCCTCCAGGCCCCTCTCCAATCTCCCAGAAGTTATCTTCTGTTTTACGAATATGAGAAGGAATCATACCAACTGAAATCCAAGTTTCAATTGCTTCTTCATCATCTGGATAAACAGTTACATATAATCTCTTAGGATCAAAACCAATCCATTCTGGAGAAGTCATAAACTCCCAAGCCCAAGTAATCGCTTCTTTTTTAAAATAATCTCCAATTGAGAAGTTTCCTAACATTTCAAAGAATGTATGGTGACGTGCAGTCTTACCTACATTTTCAATATCATTGGTACGAATTGATTTTTGTGCATTACAAATACGATTTGATTTAGGTTTTTCAGTCCCATCAAAGTATTTCTTTAACGCACTAACACCTGCATTAATCCAAAGTAACGTTGGATCATCATGTGGAATTAAAGAAGCACCAGGTTCAACCATACAACCTTTGCTTTGGAAGAAATCCAAGAACATTTGACGTACTTGATTTCCTGTTAAGTGTTTTTCAGACATAGTCTTATCCTCCTATAAAAAAATCCTGCATACTCATGCAGGAACGTATATAACGCGGTACCATCCTGTTTCACATAAACTTATGTGCACCTTAATTATTCTTTAACGCAGAAATACGGTGTGTATTAGACACTCTATGGAAGTAGCTTCAAATTAAATTGGAAGTAAGGTTTTCACCAACCACCCTATCTCTATCAACCAATAGAATTCTACTTATCATCCAATCACAGATCTTTTATATCTTATCATAGAAACACCCTTTACAACTAGTAAATTAACGTTTTAATGGTGGATGTTCTTTTTTATGAATTAAGCGCGAAACTAAAGTCGTATTTCTAGGATGACGATCAATGATCTCAATTCCTCGATAAAACGCTTCTTCTTCCCCTAATAAGATTAAAGAAGTACGTGCTCGTGTTACTGCTGTATATAATAGTTTTCTTTGTAACATAATTGTATGTTGCGAAGTAATCGGCAT
>CADBUH010000063.1 GCA_902797775.1 uncultured Erysipelotrichaceae bacterium
ATCGTTCTTATCTCGAACGGTAAGGTGGTGTTGTGCAGCTAGTTCAATGAGGTATTCGGTTATCTTACGATCGAACTTATTAATGGTCGCCTCATTATGAGCGATGATTGGAAGTTCATCATCACTTTGAGTATTTAATATATCTTGTGTCTTAACGACATTAATACGAACTAAATCTAACATCTTTAAGATTGCATTTTCTGATGCATCAAGTGCAGCAGAAGGTAATAAGGTTGAAATCTCTGTATCCATTTCATCTACATCAATTTCTGTTAAACTAATTTCTTTACCTGGAATAACCTTACGTGCTATCGCAACTAATTGTTTTGTGAATGGTAAGAAGATAACAGTTGTTACAACCTTAAAGATAATATTCGCTACTGCTATCTGCATCATTGGATTCATATTTGCTGTCAACATCAATACAAGTTTCGAAAATGGAATTAATACAATCATTCCAATTGCGGTCGCAATGATATTTAAGATGGTATGAATCGCAGCGGTTCTTTTACCTGCTGTTGTACCACCGATGGAAGCTAAGATACCCGTAATCGTTGTACCGATGTTTGCACCAAACATAAATGGTAATGCAGCAGAAAAAGTAATCGCATTTGCTTGGTATAACTTTTGAGCTACACCAATGGTAGCTGCACTTGATTGGACTGCTGCTGTTAATAGAATACCTGCAAATAAAGCTAAGATTGGACTCTTCGCCATTGATAAAGCAAAGGCTTCAAACCAAGGAAGTTCTTTTAATGCAGTTAAAGCATCTCCCATTGTAGACATACCATAGAAGATTAAACCAAATCCTAATATGATTTCTCCACTATGAATAATCTTTTGTTTCTTCGCAAAACAAATAAAAATGGCACCTAAGAAGATGACAAACATTGCATATTTTTCAATATTAATAGAGATTAAAAAGGAAGTGAATGTTGTACCTACATTCGCACCTAATACGATACCTGCAGCTTGTTCTAAGGTCATTAATCCTGCACGTACTAAACCAATTGTAATAGCAGTCGTTGCCGAAGAAGACTGCATGATCATTGTTAATATGATACCGATACCCATTGCAGATAAAGGTTTTGATGTATATTTATTTATATAATCACGTAATTTATCACCAGCTGCTGCTTTGAGGCCATCTCCCATAAAGCGGATACCAAACATAAACATGCCGAATCCGCCTAAGATCATACCCCACTGTGTCATTGTTAATCCCATATGTTCACACCCCTAATGGATTAATTATATCATCCTTATATTATTGATACATGTTAAAATAGAAAAGCGTAATGAGGTATAGAAAATGAAAAGGTATACGATTGTCACAAGACCCGATGATTTATCCCAATCATTAAGTAAAAAACTTCATACAGTTTTAGAAGAACACGATCATATTCTCGATGAAGAGAATCCTGAAATTGTATTCGTAATTGGTGGAGATGGAACTTTTATTTATGCAGTACATCAATACTTAGAAAAACTATCTTCTTTATGTTTCTATGGTATACATACTGGTACTTTAGGTTTCTATACCGATTATAAAGATAGTGATTTAGAAGAGTTTATAAATACCTATTTAGAAGGTAACCTAACAGAAGTTACGTATCCATTATTAGAAGTGAATACTTCTAAGGATACCTATTATGCATTAAATGAGATGCGTATTGAAAATGTTGTACGTACACAAGAGATGAATATATTTATTAATCAAACACTCTTTGAAACCTATCGTGGTACGGGAATGTGTGTTTCTACCCAATTAGGTAGTACTGCCTATAATCGTTCTTTAGGTGGAGCTGTACTACAAGAAGGTTTAAATCTTATTGAAATGTGTGAAATCGCAGGTATTCATCATAGTCATTATAAATCTTTAGGTTCTCCTATTGTGATGAATGCTACATGTGAATTATGTTTTGAAAGTGATGACTACCATGGGGCAATTCTAGGAATAGATTCAGATGTATATCCATTCGATGAAGAAACAAAAGTCTATGTGAAAACAAGTTCTACAAAGTATGTAAGAATGCTAAGAGGTAAAGAAGTCTCTTATTTCTCTCGTCTACAAAGTTTGTTTCTATAATATTTAAATGGTAAAATAGGTAAGCACTGAAAGGGTAACTATGCGAAATTGGCACTCTTTATATGAAATCTTTCAATTTCCAATTGGCGTCATTATGTTCGCCCTTTTCTTATTGGGTGCTGGTAATATTGTAGCTAATCCAGCTTTCACTCCATTTATCACAATTCATAATGACTTTATCTTAAGAATAGCGGAAGCTTGTACACGTATTGGATCTTTCTTAATTGTAAACTTCCCTCTATTCTTTTTAATTCGTTCTGTCACAAAACGTTCAGGAAGTGCTACAACCATTCTTTCTGCACTCTTTGGCTATATCGCATATTTAGTATTCACAATGTATTTTACACGTACCGATTTACCTTCTACTGCCTATAGTTCTATCTTAGGTATCTCTCTATCTTCTTCCATTACGAGCTTAGCAGGTGCTGTACGTTATCCTTTACAAACCGGTCTTATTCCTACCTTCTTATTATCCTTTGTAACATTAGGTAGTTATGCACGCACAAGACATAGTAGTGATTATGGATTCTTTTCCTTTGTTAATAAAGATGTTATGTGTGTTATTCGTACGGTTCTATTTTCTTGTATAATTGGTGCACTTATTGGTTATGCATGGCCATACTTACTCCAAGCACTTCAAAGAGTTATTACGTTTATCTCTGCGGATACCACAAATCCAATTAACTTAATGTTATATGGAGTATTAGAACGTTTCTTATGTGTTTTAAACCTTGGAACTTTAATTCGTACTCCATTCTGGTATGGAACCAATGGTGGTTCATGGCTTAATATGGCAGGTATTAGTATTGCGGGAGATGTCAATATTTGGACAGGACAATACGCAGCGAATTCTTTAACAGGTATTACAGGACGTTTCATTACGCCTTACTATGTATTAAATATGTTTGCGATACCAGGTTTAATTTGGGGTATCTTCTCAATTAATACAGATAAATTAGAAAGAAGACGTTTATTGTTTTATGAGATTTTAATTACACTTATCTCTTTATTTACAGGTTGTCTATTACCACTTGAACTTACCCTCTTCTTCTTATGTCCACTTCTCTTTATCTTTCATCTTGCTTATACAGGTATCCTATTTGGTGTCTTCCAAGCGATGGGTGTTTATTTAGGCTTTAACTATACAGGTACTGGCGCAATGGCTGTTATGCCTGGAACCATATTAGAATATTTAACTTATTTCTCTCATGGAGGATTAACTTCTTCTTTATTAAAGATCTTACTTGTAGGCGTTATTAGTTTCTTCATTTATTTCTTATTCACAAGAATTTACTTTAAATATTTATCTTTAGATTTATTTAGAGTTGGTGATAAAGATCGTTTAATTGATGGAACGATTGAAGCAGTTGGTGGTATTGAAAATGTAAAATTAGTACACTCTTCTCTTAATCGTTTAATCATTAGTTTATATAATCCAACAAAATTAAATATCACAAAACTAAAGTCTCTTGGTTCCATTCGTGTTCACGAGACAAAGGCAGGATATGCGATTTCTTATGGTGCGGCGAGTACGATGGTACGTATCGGTATTGATCAACGTATGCGTGACTATGTTAGAAAAGTTGACTAATTCTTAAGAATTGTACTAAAATAAACGTTACCCACTTTATGAAAAAGATATTTAAGAAAATGACATGTGCGATTGCGGCACTGTCCCTATTATTACTAACGACTTCTGGTTTCAAACTAGAAGAATTTTCTCTATCACAATTAAAGAATTATGAAAGAGAATTTAAATCACAATCCATTGGTGCTTGTAATACATCAAGTACAAAAACTTATGAAGATTATCGAATGATTACCTCAACTGGTTCTCGTCAATACCAACATATTAAAAACCATATGACAGTAGATCCTACTACAGGCTTCTTATTAGATGAAGATGGATTTATTGGAGTAGCACTTGGATATCTCTTTGGAGAAATCGGTACGAGATACTATATTGTATTAGATACAGGTATTATTCTTCCAGTTGTAAAGATTGATGCGAAAGCTTCTGTTGACGCAACAGATGGTTGTAGCGCTAATCTAAACGCATCAGTTATTGAATTCGTTATTGATTCCGATGTCGCATATGATTACTTCGGTGGAGGAAATGGCCTCGTAAATAATGGTAACTACAATAACTATGAATATTTAAGAGGTAATATCTTAGACTTCGAATTAGTACTTGATGAAAAGATTGAGGAAGGTGTCATTTATGAAAAATCCCTCAATGAAGTCAATAAGGCTACCGAAGCATTCGGTGATTTAATTAAAATGGTTGAAGGTGGATATTAAAGATGAACTGAAAATGTTCATCTTTTTTTAGGGGAGAATGAAGGTGAACTCCTAATAATATGAGTGAAGGAAGGTATAGGTGCACCTATATCTTTTCTTTCACTTTGTATGAAACAGGAGGAAAAAATGAATTCAATTAATAAACATTATAAAGATAGGCTTTTTGCGTTCATTTTTGGAAATGAAAGCCATAAAGAATGGGCTCTATCTCTTTATAACGCAATCAATGACACAAACTATACAGACCCTAATGACTTACACTTTGTAACCTTAGAT
>CADBUH010000064.1 GCA_902797775.1 uncultured Erysipelotrichaceae bacterium
TAACAATAATAATCCAACTTCATTTCCAGTTAGGATGCGATAGTCTTCCTTATCTTTTACCGCAACACCACAGCGATCTGCATCTGGATCACTGAGCATAATTAAATCAGCATTTACTTCTTTTGCCTTTTTGAAAGCTAGATTAAATGTATCTTTATTTTCAGGGTTTGGATAAGGACATGTGGTAAAGTTTCCATCAGGATTCATTTGTTCTTCTACATAATGAAGATTATGAAATCCATATTCTTTTAATACTCTTGTGATTGGTTTTAAACCAGTCCCATTTAATGGAGAATATACGATTGATATATTTAAATCAACCTCTTCTTTTGGATGTATGGATTGCTTTAAAACTTGTTCAGTATAAGAATCATAGGTAGATTCTAAAATATACTCTATGTTTCCTTCGCTAAGGTTTTCTTCAAAGGTTTTTAAGGAAGGTAGTTCAAAATAAGAAAGTTGATTAATTTCATTTTCAATAGCGTGTGCCATATCATCCGTTATTTGACACCCATTATGATCATATACTTTATAACCATTATATTCTTTTGGATTATGGGAAGCTGTAATCATAATACCTAGATTCGCATGATGATAACGTACTGCATACGATAAACATGGTGTAGGCATTAATTCTTTATAAATATATACATGGATTCCTTTTTGAGATAAAATCCGAGAAGCCATTTTCGCAAATTCAAATGATTTAATTCGAGAATCATAAGAAATCGCAACAGAAGGATTCTCTACTTCTAATTTAAGAAGATAGTTCGCTAAGCCTAAAGTGGCACGTCCTACCGTATAAACATTCATACGATTTGTCCCTGCCCCAATAATTCCTCTTAAGCCACCTGTTCCAAAAGCTAAATGACGATAAAAACAATCTTCCAGTTTATTAGTATCGTGTTCCATTTCTAGTAATTCATTTTTTAAATCTTCATCAAGTGTGGCTTTCTCTACCCATTCTTGGTAAGTCTTATTAATATCCATCTTAGCAACTCACTTTCAATAATTCCGCTTTCCCTGTTATATGCATTTCAATAGAATCTGCAGGAATAAAAATACAACTTCCTTTTTGGAAGGTAATACTTTCATTCTCAAATTCAATCTTTCCACTTCCATCTATACATAGTAATACAACAAACGAATTGGATTGACTCTGAAAAGAAACAACATTTTCATATAAAGGTGTATTCAATAAAATACGATGTACTTCAAAATATTTACAGCGTCCTAATAATTCTGAAGCATATCCCATTTCATATTTTAATAATCGCATAGGTTGTCTAGGAGAAGCGCTACTTTGATAATTTAATACATCTAACGCTTTATCAATATGGAGTTCTCTTGCTTGCCCATTCGTATCAACACGATCATAATCATAGACACGATAGACAAGGTTTGAGTTCTCCTGTATTTCCGCAAAAAGAGTTCCTGCTCCTCCTGCATGGATTGTGCCTGCTGGAATAAAGAAGACATCATCTTTCACCACTTTAATCCTTTGGACGTGATTCATAAGTGTATTGTGTTGTAGATTATCTAAGACTTGATTACGGTCCGTATCTCTTTCAAATCCATAAATGATGGAGGCTTCTTCAGTAGCATCAAGAATATACCAAAGTTCTGTTTTTCCTAATTGTCCATTCTCATTTGTTTTTGCATAATCATCATCTGGATGAACTTGAAGCGAAAGATCTTCTTTTGCATCAATGAATTTAATTAAGATTGGAATATCATGAAATACACCTGGGTGTGTTCCTAAATAATTTGGGTTCTCTTGAATCACTTCCGGTAATGATTTACCCTTATGTATTCCACTTATAACCATACTAAAACCATCTGGATGTGTACTACATACCCAGCTTTCCGCCAAAGGACTTAGTGGTATATTCTGGTTATATTCTTCGTTTAAACGATTTCCTCCCCATAGGTAATCTTTTCCTGCTGGAGATAATAGGAATGGTTTATTCGAAGGTGTATTTCTGTTTGTCATTGACATCGATATCCTTACCTAATTGAACTTCGATTAGTTTTAATTCTGTTTCAGCAATTACAGTATGTCGACAACCTGCCATCATCGTAATGACATCTCCTGGTTGAATA
>CADBUH010000065.1 GCA_902797775.1 uncultured Erysipelotrichaceae bacterium
ATTTGCAGGAATATCTTTTGTGACGACACTTCCTGCTGCGATCACACATCCTGGTCCAATCGTTACACCTGCTAAGACAACTACATTCCCTCCAAACCAACAATTATCTCCTACTTTAATTGGTAAAGCTCTTTCTAGACCTTTATTACGTTCTTCATAAGTCATTGGATGGGTAGCAGTATAGAAGCCACAGAAAGGGCCAATAAAGACATTCTTTCCAATTGTAATCTCTCCTCCATCCATAAAGTAGCATCCACGATTTACTTGGGTTCCTTCCCCAAAATGTGTTAAGAAACCAAAATCAAAATAAGCAGGAGAAAAGATTCCAAAATTCTTAGGAAGATCATCTTGTAAGATTTCTTTAAGTAAGGATAATTGTTCTTCACTTCCAGGTTCTGCTTGATTAAACTTATTGCATAGTACTTCTAACTTCATCCTTGTTTTAACTTGTTCTGGATCAAAGTTTGCATCATACCATTCCCCATTACGCATTTTATCGATTTCTTTCATGTGTTTCCTCCATAAAAAAAGCCAACAAAAGTTGGCTTTCTTTTCTTATTTCTTTTTAATATTCTTACGAATATCTAACGCTACCGCTACGATAATAACGATACCTTGCACGATATAGTTATAGTATGGGTTAACACCTAAGAATTGTAAGACAATCTTTAATAATTCAAAGACGAGCACACCAACTAATACACCAGGAATTGTACCAATACCACCGGTTGTAGAAACACCACCGATTGTACATCCTGCAATCGCCTCAAGCTCATATCCTTGGCCCATACCAGAAGAAGCACCACCAGATTTCGCAGCTAATAACCATCCTGCAAATGCATACATAATACCAGCTGTGATATAGATTAACATAAGTGATTTTTTTGTATTAACACCAGATACTTCTGCAGCTACTTCATTACCACCAATCGCATACATATATTTACCATGACGTGTACTGTTATAGATGAAGTAGAAGAGTAATCCTACAATCACTGCTACAAAGAGTAAGTAAGGTAAATGGAACCCATTCACATCCCCAATTCTACCTGTAACTAGTTGGGTATATTGTTTTTGGAAACCACCAATTGGTTGTGCATCGGTTAATACTAAACATGCACCATAGACAATTGTTTGGGTACCTAAGGTTGTAATAAATGGAGGTACTTTTAAACGAGAAATAATTAATCCATTAAAAGCCCCAAGAAGTGCACCAATCACAACGACAATAATGAGAGCCACAAACATATTCATCTCTGGTAAATTCGCATATAGACGACCAGAGTAATCCGCTCTTTGTACAAGAATACCTGCTAAACAAGCAGCTAAACCAACTTGACGTCCAGCAGATAGGTCGGTACCTTTCGTAATCAAACACCCAGATACACCTAAGGCGATGATAAAACGTACCGCTGTATTACCAATTAAGTTTCCTAGGTTTGCCCAGGAAAAGAAGTTGTCTGTCGTAAAGCCTACAGCTAAAGATACGATGACTAACATAATCACAATTGGATTTGCTTTAAAATAATTCCATACTTTAGACATATTCTATTCCTCCCCTACGCTTCAAAGTGTGTCGCAAGTTCCATAATATTCTCTTGCGTAGCATCTTTGCCATCAATGAAGCCTGTTACACGACCATCACACATAACCATGATACGGTCTGACATACCAATTAGTTCTCCCATTTCCGAAGAAATCATAATGATACTCTTTCCTTGTTTTGCTAAATCCGCAATGATGGTATAAATCTCATATTTCGCACCTACGTCAATACCACGTGTAGGTTCATCTAAGATTAAGACATCTGGATTATTCGCTAACCATCTACCAATTAATACTTTCTGTTGGTTCCCACCAGATAAGGATTGAATTAAAGTTTTACTTGATGGAGTTTTAATATTCATCTTTTCTTGATTCACTTTTACAAGTTCTTCAATCTTTTTATGGTTTAATACAATACCATGCTCCACATATTGATTTAAGGATGCAATGGAAATATTATCGGCTACGGATAGAACACCCATAATACCTGAACCACGACGATCTTCTGTAAGCATCGCTATACCATGATCAATCGCGTCTTTTGGTTGTTTAATTTCAATTTCTTTTCCTTTAAATCGAATAACACCTTTTGATTTGGAACGAATTCCGAATATCCCCTCCATTAGTTCTGTACGTTGTGCTCCTACAAGTCCTGCAACTCCTAAGATTTCACCTTTACGTACATTAAATGAAATATTTCTAAAACTTCTAGGATTGATTGAAGTAAAATCTTCTACCTCAAAAACAACCTCACCTGGCACATTTTCTCTTGGTGGATATAAATTTGTAAGTTCACGACCTACCATCTTTGTGATAATAAAATCTGTCGTTAAATCTTTCGCAGGCCATGTCCCAATATATTGTCCATCACGCATAATAGTTACTTCATCACTAATGCGTAAGATTTCATCCATCTTATGTGATATATAAACGATCGCTACACCTTTTTTCTTTAAATCTTCAACGATCCTAAATAAAGCTTCAACTTCATTTTGTGTTAAGGAAGAAGTAGGTTCATCTAGAATTAATACACGACAGTTCGCAGATACTGCTTTCGCAATTTCTACCGACTGCATTTGAGATACACTAAGCTCTCCTAATTTCTTCTTTGGATCAAAATCCATACGAACTTCTTCTAATACTTTTTGTGCATCGGCATACATCTTTTCATGATCAACAACCGTGAATAAGCCGAGTACTTTCTTCAATGGATAACGTCCTAGATAGATATTCTCTCCTATGGTGCGTGCAGGGATTGGTTGTAGTTCTTGGTGAACCATCGCAATTCCCTTTTCTAATGCTTCACTTGGATTATGTATCTCTACTTTTTCACCATCAATATAGATTTGACCTTCATCCATTGTATAAATACCAAACATACATTTCATTAAGGTTGATTTACCTGCACCATTCTCCCCCATGAGGGCATGTACCGTTCCAGGTTTTAATTGAAGTTGAACATGATTTAAAGCAACAACACCAGGGAAAGCTTTATAAACGTCTTTCATCTCTAATACATATTCAGACATAATTTTCGCCTCTCATTCTATTTTTCAATACGTCAAGCATAGTTTCCTATTAAACTGGAAAAAAGGGGCAAGCTTTAGGGCTTACCCCTTTCACATGCTTAAGAGGTAAATACTACTTTGTAACTTTTACGTAGTCTACCCAATAGTAGTTATCGATCTTTTCGCCATTGAGTGCTTTAATAGCAACATCAACTGCTGTATGAGATTGTCCAACATGGTCATTTAATACAGTTCCTGTCATTTCACCGTTTTCAACCATTTGTACACATTCTTCAAGAGCGTCAACACCTAATAAGTAGATATCTTCACCAACTTTACGGCCAGCTGCTGTAATAGCTGCTGCAGCACCTAATGCCATAGCATCATTGTTACAGAAGATAACTTCAACGTCTTTACCATATTGTGTTAAAGCGTTTGCAGCGATTTCTTGACCTTTTTCTTGTTTCCAGTTACCAACTTGATCATCAAGTTTCTTAACTTTAATACCAGCATCTTCTAATGCTTTAATAGAATATTCTGTACGATATTGCGCATCAACGTTTTCTGGGTCACCTTCGATCATAACGTAAGCAACTTCACCATCACCATTGATATCACCATGATCTGGTAATTCAGCTACGATTTCACCTTGGAATGTTCCAGATTGACGAGCATCTGCACCAATGTAACATACATTTGGATTGTCTAAGATTCCCTTATAAGATTCATCACCATTATCACCTAAAGGTTCACGGTTGATTAATACTAATGGGATACCAGCAGCTACAACTTTATCAATAACTGTATCTGCAGAAGATGTTTGAACGAGGTTAAGAATGATAACGTCCATCTTTTGTGTGATGAAGTTTTCAACTTGGTTTGTTTGTTCAGCCATGTCGTTCTTACCATCAACGATTGTGATGTTGTAAGTAACACCATTCTTCTTACCTTGTTCTTCCATATAACTCTTTAATTCATTACGATAAAGAGTCATGAAGTTGTCGTCGAATTGATAAATTGCTACACCGACGTTGTAAGTTTTTCCGCTAGAAGCGCCACCACCATTGCTTGCTGTAGAACCGCCACCGCAGCCAACAAGTAATGTGAGTGCTAAAGCAGAAGCCATGAGTTTTTTAAACATATTCTTTCCTCCTGTTTAAACTCTTGCACTTGCGTGCATTTTCATTATAGCAAAAATGTAAACGCTTTCAATTCACGTACATTTTAACTACCCCTATCCAATAAAACTACGTTCTTATTCTTCTATTTCAATTTCTCTAATAAAGGATACATGCTCCAAATCATTTAATAATTTCGCAGGTTCCACATTCTTAAGTGTTGTAGCCTCTACATGTAATGCCCAAGATTCTGGATCTTTTGGGTCTGGAGAAACTCTATTTTCCGTAATCGTATATCCATAGTTATGGAACTCTCTTGTAATATTTTTAATTGGTACATTCTTATTTAAACGTAAGAGTAATCGTACGGTTGTACGTGGTGCATTCACCAAGAGATGACTTTGGAATAAAACTTGGATTAATACCACAAGGACTGCGCCAGTTACACCAATGACATATAACCCTGCACCAATCGCTAAACCAATTCCTGAAGTTGTCCAAATACCAGCAGCGGTTGTTAGACCTTGCACCGTATCATGACGCACAAAGATGATTCCAGCTCCTAGAAAACCAATTCCACTTACTACTTGTGCGGCTACTCTTGCTGCATCAAAATGTTCTGCATCCGCAAATCCATATTTTGATAAAATCATCATTAAACAAGAGCCTAGTGCCACTATCGCATGTGTACGTACACCAGCTTCTTTTGATTTACTATGTCTTTCATATCCAATTATCGCGCCTAAAAAGCCAGATAAAACGATACGAAAAATCCATTCTACATGTGTCAAGTTAAACATTGTTCCCTCAAGAAAATGTAATAAATTACTTTTTTATTATAGCACAAGTTTTTATGATGAAAACAAAAATGCACTTTGTGATAAAGTCACAGTTTTTCTTCTTTCTTTCCTCTATCCTTTAATTATCACAAACCGTGGAAAAAGAAGAAGTTCTCCCCTTCTTCTTCTTTTTTTTATATGATTAATGTAGGAGGTAACCCTATGACTTCTAACACAACTATAATCGATACAACAAATCAAAAAATCTTAATTAACTATTTTGAAAAAACAGTAGGTACACCTGAAGATGCATCCACTTATGAACTTGTCTTATATACCTATTCTTCAAGTGAACTCTTACTAGAAGAATATGATAATTCAAAGCGTAAACAATGGATCGTCCCTTATGAAGCTTATACAAAAGCTTTAAAAGTATGTGAGAACTTTCATCTCAAAGAATTATCTAATCTTAAAGGTGCAGGTTTAGATGGAAAGTATTATGTGATTAAATTTAGAGAAAAAGAAAGTGAAGAAACACTTATTCGTTTTACCATTGATAATGTAGGTCGTGAACAAACAATGATGATGTTTCCTATGATGAAAGATACCCTTTCATCTTATATGAGATAACTATGAAAAAAGTAATATTAGGAATTTGTTCCATTGTCTTATTAATCTCTTGTGGAACAAATCAAACAAATAAAACTTTTTCTACAGAAGAAGAACCCTTATTAACTCTTAAGTATGTAGGTTTATTTGGAGATCTAGATTCTCTATATGAAGAAGGTTGGAAAGAGTTGGAAACCTATAGTCCTTTTATCAATGACATCCCTCAAGAACAAATCATTCAAAGTGAAATCTATGGTGCAGAAAGTATTATGGCTTTATACCTTCTTCCTAAAGAAGGTACCACTTTAAAGATTGAAGGAATCAATACGAAAAAAACATATTATGAAAGTGATTCCGGAAAAGGTGTTCTCTTATTATGTACGATGGACCCTAAAGATCCTAATACCCTAATTACAGTTTCAAAAGGAAATGATTCAATTACTTATAAACCAAGTTTTTCCTATGATAAACCTCGTTTAAGAAATACTAATAAACGTATTATAGATGAAACCGATTATGATGCGTTCGAAGATACGCTTCTCTTACCTTCTTATGTGATTTCTTGTATGAGTATTATTTACTATATACCAGAAATCCATGAACAATTAGAAAGTGGAGAAAAATCATCCTATCCACTCTATGAAGAAGAAATAAATGGAACGTATTATTTAATCTTTGGATATGGAGATGATCCACAAAATAATAAGATTGAGAAGTACTACGCAATTAAACCATTTGATCCAGATGTTATTTATACGTCAGATGACGCAAAAGAGTGGAAACCATTGAATTAATATTGTTGATGCTTATTCGGTAATATTTTATAGGAGACTATTAATACAATTAGAATAATGATTATACTTATCAAATAAGCTACATTATAACTTCCATTCATATCATATATTTTACCCGCAAGAATAGGACCAAACATTCCTCCAAAGGATACTAAGGAGACAAATGGTCCTATTAATTTTTGGTATTCTCTCGTTCCAAAGATTAAAGGAATGGATAAAGGATATACAACAGTTCCAAAGATACAACCAAAGCCAAATCCAATCGCTATAATTGGTAAAACTATCTTATTCTTACAGAATATTAATCCAATCGTAGCGATTAATAAATTTAATATCGCAAAACTAAACGCAAGTCTTACTCCATAACGATCAAAGATCTTCCCTAATAAAACTTTACTTATCTTTACCCATCATTTCTATCTTACACTATTAATTAACCCCAAACAGTAATTCTTTATAACTAGGCATTGGCCAAACGTTTCTATCACATAATACTTCCATCCGATCCACTTTCTCACGAATCGAAATCATCTTAGGAATCATTTCATCACGATAGAAATAAGATAATTTTAAAACATCTTTTTCTTTATACGAAAGCATCTCTTTTTCCATCTCTTCCATTTCTTTAGAAACTTTCTTTTCAAGGGATAGTAACTCCTTTAAGGTCTTTTCTTCATAAGTTCCTTTTGTATCTATTTTAAGAGTATGAAGATGAACTAATGTTTCACTTAATTCTTCTATAAAAGAAGAAGTCGCAGGTAAGATATCCTTCTTTAACATATCGAACATCGTTAAAACTTCAATATGAATTGTCTTATAGTATTTCTCAAGATAGATTTCATATCTAGAATGACATTCACTTTCCGTTAATACTTGATTCTTCACAAAGACTTCCACATTCTTAGGATCAAGATAATGAGAAAGTGCTTCTGGAGTTGATGCATAATTACTAAGCCCTCTTTTCTTGGCTTCTTTTATCCAAGAGGCATCATAACCATTCCCATTAAAAATGATTCTTGAATGTTTCTTTAAAGTCTTCTTTAAGAGTTTCTGCATACTCTCATTAAAATCCTTTGCATTTTCTAATTCATCTGCGAATTCCTTTAAGCTTTGTGCGACAACGGTATTGAGGATGGTATTCGGAGTAGCGATCGAAGCACTGGCGCCTGGCATACGGAATTCAAATTTATTCCCCGTAAAGGCAAAGGGTGAAGTACGATTACGATCGGTATTATCTTTTGGAAAACTAGGAATTGTATGAACCCCTATTTGAATCGTTGTTTTTCCTTTATTATGATAATCGGTACTATTTTGAATGCTCTCTAAGATCTCTTCTAATTCATCTCCTAAAAAGATAGAGACAATCGCAGGAGGTGCTTCGGAAGCACCTAAGCGATGGTCATTACCTGCCGAAGAAATCGAAATGCGAAGAAGATCTTGGTATTCATCAACCGCTTTAATAATCGCTGTTAAGAATAATAAGAACTGTGCATTTTCTTCTGGTGTTTCTCCTGGTTCCAATAAGTTTAACCCTGTATCTGTTTTTAAAGACCAGTTATTATGTTTTCCGGAACCATTTACACCTAGAAATGGTTTTTCATGTAGAAGACATTCTAAACCATGTTTCTTCGCTATCTTCTTCATAATTTCCATCGTTAAATTATTTTGATCAACCGATACATTAATCGTTAAGAAGTTATTTGCGAGTTCATGTTGGGAAGGTGCGACTTCATTATGTTCGGTTTTCGCTTGTATTCCTACCTTCCATAATTCTTCATTTAAATCCTTCATAAAACACGCAACTCTTGTCTTAATAGAACCATAATAATGATCATCCATCTCTTGTCCCTTTGGAGGCATTGCCCCAAAGAGTGTTCTTCCTGTAAAGATTAAATCTTCTCTTTGATCAAAATATTTTTTATCGACTAAATAATATTCCTGTTCCGCTCCTGCTGTCGCCTTTACATGATGAATATCTTTTCGACCAAATAACTTTAAGATACGCATTGCTTGTGTATTTAAAGCTTCCATAGAACGTAATAATGGAGTTTTATGATCTAAGGCTTCTCCAGAATATGAACAAAAAATCGTAGGAATACAAAGAATATTATCTTTAATAAAGGCATAGGAAGTTGGATCCCAAGCCGTATACCCTCTTGCCTCAAACGTATCTCTTAAGCCACCTGAAGGAAAGGAAGATGCATCTGCTTCACCTCTTACTAAATTAGAAGGTGAAAACTCTAATCGTATTTTCCCTCCTCCTGCAGTGGATACAAAACTTTCATGTTTTTCTGCAGTAGCACCACTTAAAGGATGAAACCAATGGGTAAAATGGGTTGCCCCATTTTCAATTGCCCATTCTTTCATCGCATTAGCGACTTCTTTGGCTATTTTATTATTTAATGTTTTTCCATCTTTAATGGTTTGGTGTAATGCAAGATAAGTCTTTTTCGATAATCTATCTTTCATAACTTCATCATTAAAAACTTTAGAGCCAAACGTCTCCATGATTTTTTCCATCACATTTCCTCTTTTCTATCTGTTGTTTGATAGATATGTGAATGTGTTTCTTTCTTTAATTATTCTACAGTTACTACTTTCGCTAAATTTCTTGGCTTATCCACATTCAATCCTTTTTCACACGCTACATAATACGCAAGGAGTTGAAATGCGACAATCGCCGGAAAGACCATAAGGTCATCTTTCAAATCATTTAGAAGTATAATTGAAATCTTTTGCTCGAGATATTTTTCTAAAGATGGTTTCATAAACGCAATCACTTTTGCACCACGTGCTCTTACTTCTTTCATATTGGAAGAAGCTTTAGAAACAAGATCTTTTTGGGTTAAACAAGCAATTACTGTTGTGTCTTGTTCAATAAGAGCGATTGGACCATGTTTTAACTCTCCTGAAGCATACGCTTCGGTATGGATGTAGGAAACTTCCTTCATCTTTAAAGCAGCTTCTAGAAGGATATAATAATCAAACCCTCTTCCAATCATATAAAGATCTTTTTCATCTTTAAATTCTTTCGCACATTCTTGAAATTCTTCTTTTCTTTGATAAATATCTTCTACGGAATATGGAACCTTCTTTAATTCTTCGATTTCTTGTTGAACTTCTTCTTTGGTAAATCGATTGCGTGTATACGCAAATCGATATACAAGTAAGAATAAGACCATCAATTGGCATGTATAGGCTTTTGTGGAAGCGACTGCGATTTCTGGGCCAGCATATGTATAAAGCGTATAATCGCTCTCTTTTGCGATCGAAGAGCCCTTTACATTCACAATACTTAACGTTTGATAACCCATTTCCTTTGAGTGTCTTAATGCCTCTAAGGTATCAATAGTTTCTCCAGATTGTGATATCACAAGAACAAGTGTATCTTCTTCCATAACAGGTTCTTGATAAATAAATTCCGAAGCAAGATAAACATCTGTTTTTAAGTGTGCTATTTTTTCAAATAGGTTTTTCGCATATAGTCCTGCATGATACGAAGTTCCACACGCAACAATCACAAGATGTTTACTCTTTTCAAAGAGTTCTTCTGTAAGTGCTTCCCTTTCAAAACATGGAAAAGAATCTTCTACATAAGAAAGAAGTGTTCTTTGAAGCACTTCTTTCTGTTCTGCTATTTCTTTTTCCATATAATAGGGATAACCTTGTTGGTTCATCTGTTCAATATCCCAATCCAGTCGTTCCTTCTTTTTTTCTACCTCATGTCCTTCAAAATCATAAAGATGGATTCCTTCTTTACTCATCTTTAAGATGACCTGTTCTGGAAGGGTAAAATATTCTTTACTGATTCTAGATAGAGGCATAACATCTGACGCTAACATTCTTTCTGTTTCATTTTCACTTACTACAATCGGAGATACTTTTCGTACGGCATAGATTTCCTCTTGTCGATCTGAAAAGATCATCACTAATGCATACGTTCCTTCAATCACAGAAAGCGTTTTAATAATCGCTTCCATTGGATCTTTCTTATAGAAAAGATTCAATAGAGCACATGCGACTTCACTATCTCCACTTGAAACCAACTGATCTTCTAAATGATAGGTATGTATTAATTCTTTATAATTTTCAATAATTCCATTATGTACCAATGTGACCTGACCTACTTGGTGGGGATGAGAATTCTTATAACTTACAGACCCATGGGTAGCCCATCTTGTATGACCTATCCCAACATGTGCATCTTCTTTTTGTTCCTTTACAAGTTCTTTTAAAACAGCTACACGATTTGGACATTTATATACTTGAACATTTTTCCCACTACAAAAAGCAACTCCTGCACTATCATATCCACGATATTCTAGGAGTTCTAAACTCTCTAAAAGTATGTCCGTGGCCTTATTGGTACCAATATACCCAACAATTCCACACATAATATTATTCTCAACTTTCTTTTTTAATGATGATACATCCATCATAGCGAATCTGTTTTGAAATTACTCTCATATTTACCGCTATGTGCGCACAGGATGGTGCGTAAGGGCGTCCGCCGAATACTTCGATAACCCTTATCCTCGTTAACCTCTCTTAATAGGTGCTTGGCGCTAGAAGAGAAACATTTCACATATCTATTTTCAAAGAACAAACAACAAAAAAATTATAATACGTTCTTTTTTTTCTGTAAACTATTCTTAGGAATGGTAATATTAATTTGATTATAGGGGGTAGAGATATGTTTACGTGGAGACACTTTGTATGGTTAGGTATATGTGCCATTTTAATTGTGATTGTTATACAACAATATAAAAGAAGAAACCTACTTTAAACCAAGTCCTAACCACCGCATGTATAATTAGTGTATTTTCAGAAATCACAAAGCTTATTAGTGTGATTGAGATGGTTCCTTCCGCTACGGGAGATCTTTTACTACCCTATGTTCCTTTAAACCATCTTCCACTCCACTTCTGTTCCATTCAAATCTTATTAATCTTTTATACCCGTTTTACAAGTAATAAAAAGATGCGTGAGAATGTCTTAGCCTTTATGTATCCTACTTGTATCGCAGGAGCTTTTATAGCTTTATTAATGCCTTCCATCTTTACCACTTCCATTCCTGTAGAAAAAGCTTTTGTTTCTTTAATCTCTTATCAATTCTTTCTCTTTCATTCCATGTTGATAGCTTTAGGCATTATTATATTAATTTCAGGTGAAATTAAATGGCAAAAGAAACATATGTATTACACCATGATTATGGTACTTGTGTTTGGTTTTGCCTCTATTTATATCAATAGTATCTTTGCTTCCCCTACCTATGTAGATGGAAAATTAATTAGTGTCGATTTCTGGAGTAATTTCTTCTTTACATATCAAAATCCACTTGGAATTAAATTAACTCAGTTATGGCAGTGGTATCTCTATCTTGTCATTATCATTGCATTATCTTTATTAATCATCTTCCTATTCTATTATCCATTGGTTTCCAAAAAGAAATAACTATAAACGCTTCCCAAATTCAACTAATTCGTTCCGTTTCTTTTTTGATTTATTTTGTTTTCCATTTGCGGTAAAGATTCCAACGCTTTGTACACCCCAATATTCGACAATCGACTGATAATATTCTGTTATCGCTGGCCCATAAACAAATGGACTGCCAGAACTCAGTATTAGTGCGACCTTTTTCACCTTTTTAGGAATATCAATCGCATAGGTGCGCTGAATCGCTGCTTGTAATTGTGCAGATAAAGTAAAGTAATAAATTGGAGAAGCAAAGACAATCATATCGGCGCCTTTCAATTTCGGATAGATTTCTTGCATATCATCTTTCTGAACACATTTGCCTTTTTTCTTATTTCGACAATATTCACATGCGATACATCCATGAATATTCATATGTGCTACATGAAAGTGTTCCACTTCATGTCCAACACTTGTAGCACCTTCTATAAACCCATCGACCATATCTGAAGTTGGTCCATTTAAATGTGGACTTCCATTTAATATAACAATTTTCATTTTTCCTCCAGAAAGATTGTTACTACGACATCTTTCTTCCCTAATAATTCTTCCATCCCTTTTTCATCTTGGTCTACAATATGTCCTAACCTTGTATAAGCCCACGAGTTAGACCCATAGAAGATTACAATTTGATTTCCAGAATATAAAACAATATCCCCATAATTGGTAACAGTTTGAACATCCTCTCGTACGAGTGTAGTTCCTAATGAACCAACTTGTTCAAAGCCTCCATACATTGACATTTGAATTGTAATGGTAGAATCTTTACATAATTCTTTTAATGCATCTACCGATGCATTGTCTTCCCATTCTACTTCTACCTTTGTTTCATCGATATATAAAACCATTTCTTCTTCTTTCATAGTTACTTCCTCTATTTCTTCTTGTACGATAATCGTTTCTTCTTCTATTTTACATCCCATTAA
>CADBUH010000066.1 GCA_902797775.1 uncultured Erysipelotrichaceae bacterium
CCATTCTTATCATAGATATTACTTGATTCTGGAGAGAAGAAATCATCTACGTATAAATCAGGTTTATCTCTTAGATAACCAAATAACATAAATAATCCTGCAACCCCAACAATCAGTTCACAGGCAACCAAAAACATTAAAATAATCGTCCATAAGTGTAACTTATTGACGGTTCTCTTAGGTTTCCTTGTCTTTTGTGTAGTCGTTCTTTTTGTTTGACTCATCGTTACTCCTCGAAATATAGTTGATCAACAATATTTAAGTAATCAACAGGTTTTAAATAGTTATATGGAATTTCATAAGCGTTCTCTTGAAACCAAGAAAGTGGTATGGAACGCTTGGAAGTTGTTTCAATATAGGAAACAAGTTTTTTCGCTTCTACATAGTATGTGATTGAAAGCGTAGTAAAGCGAATAATCGCAAAAGCGATAGCGCCATGCGAAACAACACGCTTTAGGTGAGACACTTGATGTTCATGAATGGAACTAAGAGGGAAGGAAGTATTCGAAGCACATTCCTTCGCTTCAAAATCAATATACTTTCCTCGATAGATTCCATTATAGTCCGTCGTACTTGGAACTTTGAAGTAAGCTTCTGTAATCTTAGCAGCACTTCTTCTAGGGTAATCAACATTAACAATCGTTACCGGGGTAGGTTTTTTATAAATGATTGCTCGATCTTTATCGAGATAATATGCATTTGTTAAACCAATTTCTTTTTCCAGTTCCATGCCTCTTCCACTTTGAGAAGTTTTTGGTTTCTCATAGGAACCTTTTTTCCCATTCGGGTATTTAATCATAGTGTTTTTCACCATGTGATAATTATACATTTCTTCTTTAAAATAAGGAAGTATTGTTGATTTTCTTAAATGTTTAATTATAATAAAAAAAGGAGCGTATGAATTATGGCAGGGAAAGTAAATCTTGATATTCAAACAATTTTAGATAAAGAATTTAATATTGATTTCAAAGGATATAACGCAAGTGAAGTGGATGGCTTTTTAGATTTGATTATTCAAGATTATCAAACTTATCAAGAGATTACTTCTGAACTCAATCAAAAGATTGCGGAACTTGAAAGAACAAATGCGTCTTTAAGAGCAAAGCTCATTGAAGTAGAAGGAAGAACAAGAGCACTTGAAGCAAATGCGACTCCAGCACAACAAGGTGCGAATAACGTTGATATCTTAAAACGTTTATCAAGACTTGAAGAAGAAGTTTTTGAACAAAAGAAAAATAACCAATAGTACACGGCAGTCGCTGACGTAAATACGTTAGAGGAAAGTCCATGCTCGCACATTCTGCGATGAATGTAGTGTTTGTGCCAATCTAAAAAATAAGGTTGGGCAGTTCATAAGAATTGACGGCGGAGAGAATACCTAAGGGCAACTATGGTAGGATCCCATAAAGTGTCACAGTGACGAAGTTAATGGGAAACCATTAAGTGGAACGCGATAAACCCCACAAGCGAGAAATCCAAAATTGGTAGGAGAACTTCCTGAGGTGAAATGAAACTAGATGGAGGCTACATAGTAGAGATAAATGGCTGCCACTTTCACTAGAAAGTACAGAACATGGCTTATGTGTATGGTTAAAAAGGAAGATGTAAATCTTCCTTTTAAAATCTTTAAAATGTTGCGTAAATTATTGAATTATGCAATAATATTTATGGTTTTAAACTATTTTTGTAACATATTTAGTTATAAAACGAGAATGGTTTTAAACTTATAAGAAATGATGAACCTAGAGAATGAAGCATTCTAAAGTATGATATACTAACAACATTGGAGGCTTGTAATGAATTTACCAAATCGATTAACGATATTTCGAATTATATTAGTACCATTAATTGTTTTAATTTATATTTTTCCATATGCACAATTTGGATGGGATATGAAAACCTATATGGTTGGAACCCATTCCATCTCGATTGTGAATATTATTTGTTTAGTGATTTATGCACTTGCAGCATTTACAGATTTCTTGGATGGACAAATTGCAAGAAAGAAAAATATGATGACAACGTTTGGGAAGTTTGCAGATCCGATTGCAGATAAGATGCTCACAACCACAATGTTTATCTTATTTGTTTCAAGAAGTTTAATTCCTGTTGTACCAGTTATCATCATGATTTGTAGAGATATCATTGTAGATGGATGTCGTATGGTGGCAGCGAATAATGGAAAAGTAGTATCTGCTCAATTATTAGGAAAACTAAAGACGGTACTACAAATGTTAACGGTAGCACTAATCTTAGCGAATAATTTACCATTTGAACTATGGCGTTTACCAGTATCCACAATTATGTTATGGTTCTCTGCTTTTGTTAGTTTATTTAGTGGTGTTTCTTATTTTAATCAATTAAAAGAAGATATTTTTGAAAGTAAGTAGGGGGAATTCTTCCTAAGCAGTTAATAGTATAGGTAGAAGGAGAGTAATTGCAATATGGCAAATGAAAAAGTAAAAGAAACCGATTCTAAAAAGGATCAATTATTAGCGGATGCGCTAAAAGCCATCGAAAAAGAGTATGGCAAAGGCAGTATCATGCGCCTTGGAGATCGTGCGGAAGTATCTGTAGATGCTATTCCAAGTGGATCTCTAGCGTTAGATGCAGCACTCGGTATTGGAGGATATCCAAAGGGAAGGATTGTTGAAATCTTTGGCCCAGAGTCCTCTGGTAAAACAACCTTAGCACTGCATGCGATTGCAGAGTGTCAGAAGGGTGGAGGTCGTTGTGCATTTATTGATGCAGAAAATGCGATTGACCCAGTGTATGCACAAAACTTAGGTGTTGATATTGATGAACTCATTCTTTCTCAACCTGATTCTGGAGAACAAGCTTTAGAAATTACAGAAGTATTAATTAAATCAGGAGCGATTGATTTAATTGTTATTGACTCTGTAGCAGCTTTAGTTCCTCAAGCTGAACTAGATGGTGAGATGGGAGATTCTTCCATTGGTTTACAAGCACGTCTTATGTCAAAAGCGATGCGTAAACTTGCAGGAGTTATGAACCGTTCGAACTGTACCGCAATCTTTATCAACCAATTACGTGAAAAGGTTGGGATTATGTTTGGAAACCCTGAGACAACACCAGGTGGTAGAGCACTCAAATTCTATTCTTCTGTTCGTCTTGATGTTCGTAAAGCAGAAAGTCTGAAACAAGGAACCGAAGTATATGGTAACTCTGTAAAGATTAAAGTCGTAAAGAATAAGGTTGCACCTCCATTTAAGACAGCGACGGTTAGTATCATCTTTGGAGAAGGTATTTCTCATGTGGATGAAGTTATTAATGTGGCAGTTGAAAATGACATCATTGAAAAGGCTGGGGCATGGTTCTCTTATAAAGGAGAAAAGATTGGTCAAGGCTTTGCGGCAGTTAGAGAATATCTAAAGAATCATCCAGAAGTAGATGAAGAGATCACGGAAGCAGTAAAAGAAAAACTCTTCGGTAATCCAAAACCTTCTGAAGAAAGTGATGAATAAAAAGAATAAGGTTCAAGTGACAATACTTGAACCTTATTTTTTAAAGTAATAGAATTCATCATCTTCCTGGAAGAGTTTTAAACCACTATGGAGAATCATTTTATAGGAAGTTTCATTTTCTTTATAACATCTTGCGTATGGAGTAAGATGTAATACATTTTCACAATAGTTTACAGCTGCTAAGAAGGCATCATTTCCATATCCATGCCCATGGAAATGGGAACATAACCGACAACCAATCTCGGCTTCCTCATTATGCGTGAAATGCCAGAGAATCACTTCTCCAATTAAATCACCATCAATACTTTCTCGAATTGCGAAGTTAATGGAATCTCCTACACTCATATCATAATCCATGAAATCATAGAAGGTATTTTCATCAATTGGACCTGTAATATTCACATCACTTAGATAATCATATCCCCACCAACGATTCGTTTGTGTATCAACACTTAATGCATAATAAGGAATACGATCTTTTGGTTCCATCTTTGTAAGATAGATAGTATCGGTTTTAATTGGTTCCCAAGTAACTTTTTCAATTGGAGAATTCATATGTGCAAAATATTTATGGATTCTACCAATTGGTTGGTATTGAAGTTTAGAGGTTCTTAATCCTAAGTCTCCAGAATCATCTTCACGATTGATTAAAGATAAGGTAGGAACCTTTTCTTTAACTAAGCGTACAAAACTTTGATACATCGTAGGATAAACACCTTGATAATTACGCAACGCTTTTTCAACATGAATCACTAACATATCTTTAACGACTTCACCTAAACTAAAGGCGATCACTTCATCATTAAGAAGTAAACAAGCACCATATTGGTTAAATTCTTTATAATGATCTAATAAATGAATCGTGCGTTCTAATTCAAGATATTCTAAAGCATTTCCATCTTGGTGTTCTTCTTTATAGTGTTCTAACATCTGATGAACTTTAGGTAATAATTCATCACTTAATGGAACAACATTTGGTTCTCCAAATAGTTTTTTAAACTTATTCACATGATTTCTTTGACCACTGAATTTCTTTCCACTAAAAGTAGCCGCTGTTTCCGCATTATAAATATAATCACTCCAACGTTCATCATAACTATAGGTGATGGTTTGAAAACGGGAATCGTTTTTTAACTTTTCAATGAGTTCTTCGGTTAAAGCAAAGAAACGGATAGGAAGATGATTTTCTAAAGCATAAGAGATAAGTTCATCAATCATTCCATCTGAATCTTTTCCAAAAGGATAACTAAAAGAAGCTTGGTCATCGATATCTTGTTGGATGATGAGTGTGTCATTCCAAATTGCATAGCGAATGGCTAATTCTTCTTTCCACATTGCAAGATAACCAAGTGTTATATCACTGCATTGATAGGGACTACTTTGAATAAAAGGAAGTAGTTTTGAAGTGCTTTCTAAGTTATATTCGTTAAACTTTAACATAGCGTAATAAGTATACATTCATTTTTGAATGAATGTATAGGACAGAATTAGAAAATGTATAAAAGTATGCATGGAAATGGGGTACAAATTTTAGTATATGAACAGGTTGATTTAGTGTATAATAACAATGGAGTAATCCGGGAATTAATACTAAGAAAATGGAGGAATTGCTATGGGAAGTATTAATGCAATGACCATTTTAGCTGGTATTGTTGGTATAGCAATTGGCATCATCTTGATGATGATTGCTGGAAAAGCAGGCTTAGATCGTGCAAAAAACCAAGCACAGTCTATATTAGAGGAATCTAAAGCGAAGGCGGAAAATATTGTTCGTCAAGCAAACTTAGATGGTAAACAGCAGATTTATGAAATGAATCTGCAAGCAGAAAGAGAACTGAAGGATCAAAAGAATAAGATTCAACAGACAGAAAACAAACTTCTTCGTCGTGAAGATAGTCTAAGTTTTAGAGAGGAAAATCTAGTTACAAAAGAAAAGAAACTAGATGAAATGACTAAGCTCGCTGATGATAAATTAACAAATCTCAGCCGAATGGAACAAGAACTGCAACAAAGAATTGATAACCAAATTGCGGTATTAGAGAGGGCTGCGAATATGTCTCAAGAAGAGGCACGTAGTGAACTCATGGAAGCCGTAGAGAAGAAGTGCGAAAAAGATATCGCTGCCTATCTTCATGAACAAGATGAAATCGCTGAAGAAAAGGCAAATGAGAATGCGCGTACAATTATTGCGAACGCAATCCAAAGATTCGCACAAGAAGAAACGATTGAACGTACTGTATCCGTTGTTTCATTACCAAATGAGGATATGAAAGGTAGAATCATTGGTCGTGAAGGACGTAATATTAAGGCAATTGAACAAGCAACTGGTGTAGATTTAATCATTGATGATACACCGGATGTTATCACTGTGTCTTGTTTTGATCCAATTCGTAGAGAAATTGCACGTCAATCTCTTGAAGTCTTAATGAAAGATGGACGTATTCAACCAGGTCGTATTGAAGAAGTGGTTGCGAAAGTTACAAGAGATCTTGATGAATCCATCATGAAGATTGGGGATGAAGCAGTCTTTAAACTTGGAATTGGTCGTATGAATAAAGAGTTAATTAAGTTAATTGGTCGTCTAAGATATCGTTATAGTTATGGCCAAAATAACTTAGAGCACTCGATTGAAGTAGCAACTTTCGCAGGTATTATGGCTTCTGAACTTGGTTTAAACCAAAACTTAGCGAAACGTGCTGGTTTACTACATGATATTGGTAAAGCGGTTGACTTTGAGCAAGAAGGTAGTCACGTTGAACTTGGTGCGAAGATTGCGAAGAAATATGGAGAAAGTCCTATCGTTATCAATGCGATTGAATCTCACCATGGAGATGTACCTGCAGAGGGTGTTATTTCTGTACTAGTAGCGGCAGCAGATGCATTAAGTGCTGCTCGTCCTGGTGCACGTTATGAATCAATGGAAAACTATATTGAACGTCTTGAGCAACTTGAAAAGATTGCGACAGACTTTGATGGGGTTGAAAAAGCCTTTGCGATTCAAGCAGGTAGAGAAGTACGTGTTATGGTACAACCTGAAAAACTGGATGATATTACAATGGTAAAAGTAGCTCATGATATTAAAGAACGAATTGAAAATGAGTTAACGTATCCAGGTCAAATTAAAGTAACTTTAATTCGTGAAGTAAGAGTTCAAGAATTGGCACAATAATATGTTAAAGATACTATTTTTAGGAGATGTATTTGCGAAAAGTGGGAGAGACGCTGTCTTAAAGCGTCTCCCACTTTTAAAAGAGGAATACCAGTGTGATTTTGTAATTGTGAATGGGGAAAATGCAGCTCATGGAAAAGGGATTAATACAAAGATTTATCAATCTCTTATAAACTGTGGGGCTGATGTAGTAACATTAGGAAATCATGCCTTTTCAAAATCTGAAATCAAAGAAGATATGAATCAATATGATTCGCTTGTTCGTCCTAAAAATATAGAACCAGAAGATATTGGACATCCTTATGTGATAAAGAAAGTAAAAGGAAAGAAGATTGCGGTTGTAAATCTATTAGGACAAGTCTTTATGGATTGTGCAACTTCTAGTCCAATTGAAGCAATGGAAAACTTACTCGATGAAATTGATGCGGATATTATAATTGTGGATCTACATGCGGAAGCAACTTCTGAGAAAGAATTATTCCTACGTGTCTTCTATCAAGATGTTACAGCAGTTATAGGAACACATACACATGTGCAAACAGCAGATGAGAAAGTGTTCAATGGTTGTGCTTTCTTAAGTGATGTAGGGATGTGTGGACCATATGATAGTATCATTGGTAGAGATGCAGAAGAGATTATCAGTAAGATTATAAAGAATGAGAAAACACATTTTACTCCAGCGGATGGA
>CADBUH010000067.1 GCA_902797775.1 uncultured Erysipelotrichaceae bacterium
AAGTACATTACAATGTAAACTAATGAAATAGCAATAGAACCAGTAATAGAAACTTCTCTTAAGAAACCTAATGATTTAGGAAGATTGAGATCTTCACATGATTTAGATTTATCACCAACAATTGGAGCGATAATACCAGCTAATACAGATAATGTAGTAGTTGGATGTCCAATAGTGAAATCATCTTTACCTGTAACATCTTTTACAAGTGGTCTCATCAGGTTTGGAGCAACAATCATGTATAAAGCTGTAAAGATTGCAGCTAAACCGATTAATTTACCACCAGTTAAACCAGCATCAACACCTGCAGCAATGAATACATATGGGAACCAATATAACATATGTCCTGTAAGGAATACTGATTTCCAAGGAGTAAATCTTGCTACCAACAAGTTGATTGCAAAAGCAATGATCATAACGATACCAATCTGAGTACCATATTGACCACCAATATCGATTGAAGCTGGAGCGCTTGCATTACCAGGCATCAATAAGTTGAAGGCATTGATAATACCATCAATAGAGTTTCCTGTAATTAAACCAGTACCTGTGTTTAGTACGAAGAAACCAATAGCGGTCATGATTGTACCTCTGATTACTTCAGACAGTTCTTTCTTCTGAAGAATCAAACCAACCATTGCGACTAGCGCAAGGAATATAGCCCCCTGACCAAAAATTTCATTGATAATAAAGTTGAGAATCGCCATAATTACCTCCTATTTTTTTAATTTTAGTTTTCTCAATCAAATATCTACTATTGCGAATTCATATAAGCTAGTACTTTTTCTTCTACCTCGTTGCTGTCCATGAAGTTTTCAATGATGATAACTGGAACACTAGCTCGATCAACAATTCTCTCAGCCAGCTCGCGCGATATAAAGATTACATCACATGGATTGCTCAGACATGTTCCTACATCACCGGTAAACGTATCAGCTGACAGACCATTCTTTTTCAGAATGTCGTCAACTGCCATTCTCAGCATCAGTGATGATCCGCATCCAAATCCACATACACATTGAATCTTCTTTTCTGCCATCTTATTCCCTCCTTTCACACACCATTTATTGTTTTATAAAGCTCATCGTCTGTCTCACATTTACTGAGCTTATCTATCATTCCTTCTTCCATAAGCTTCATAGCCAACTTTTGTAAATGTTCGATATGCGATTGTTTATCAACGCAAGCCATACACATTACAACACTGACTGGATCATTGCTTGAACCGAAATCTACTGACTTTTCCAAATTGATCAATGATATACCGGTTCTTTTTACTACTGCGCTTGGTGCAGCATGTGCTAAAGCAAAACCTTTAGTTAAAACAATATATGGCCCAAGTTCACGAACACTTTCAATCATATTGTCTATATACTTTTCTTCGATGTCTCCGTTTTCCAAAAGTAATTCACCAGCTCTTCTGATAGCTTCTTGCCAGTTTTCTGCTTTTTTTCTAGAACCTATTCTTTGTAATGTAACCAACTCTTCCATAGGCACCTCCTTTTAATTATGCAAACTTAATATCGTGTCTATATCAATATCCTTACTAGCTAACATTTCTCTATTTTCATCTTTCTGAAAAATAGAAACCAGATCAAGCATCGTAAGTTGTTCTCTATTTTTAACACCTAAAACTATGATGTTTCGTACACTTTTACCATTAACATCTCCCAATGTAATTGGCTTTTTTAGAACAAGTAAAGAGCAGCAGTCATCACATATACCACTTTCTCTTCCCGCATGTACAAACGCTGTTTCAGGTAATAAAACCATGTATGTACCAAGCTGATTAACTGCATCAATCATCGCTATTACATATCTGTGTTCAATCTTTTTACTCTCTACAAGAGGTGTTGCAGCTATTTCAATAGCTTCTTGCCATGAGTTACATGAATCCATTATCTGGATATTGTTAACTGCAATTAGATCCTTGATACTTATAGATTTGGTCATATTGTCATCTTGCTTAACATAACTGGACATGAAGTTCTGACACATCTTCTCATATGAAATCTGAAATATTCTGGCACGAATATAATCGGTATCTTCCTGGTTCAATAGTGGATTAACGACAATTGAAGGAACCTTCCCATATGAATCATCATGGGTTGTAATAATCAGATCAACATCATTCTTTGAAATATAATCATCAGCTTCAACTTTTGAGAATGGACCAATTATTTCACATTCAGTTATCAACTGACGTAGACGCGAATCAAGTATTGCACTTGTTGTGGTGCCAAAGGAACATACTACCAGTACCTTTATTCTTCTATCTAATTTCACACTAGTCTCAAAAGCACTTGCCAGATACATAGCGATATAGGCTATTTCATTTTCATCAAACATCACATCATATTTTTCTTCTTGTGATAATAACTGTTGTTTTGTATATAGATAAATCAGAGAAATACTGATCTTTATCTGATTCAAAAGCTCATTCTTAATAGGAATGTTGTTTCTTATTCTGTATAAAGCAACACTTAAATGTGTAGTTAAGCCATTTAGAAACTGTTCCTTCTTTTCTTCGCTGAATGGATAAAGTAACTGAAGTCTCTTCATTAGAAATTCAGCAAGTTTTCTGGCATCGCTCTCATCATCATATATGCGATCAAGGTACTTAACTTTTGATGCAAGCAAAATTGATAACAGATACTTTTTCTCTTCTTCTGGAAGAGGCATCATCTTCAATGTTTCATAATACAAAAGATAATTCTCATCAATCTGATTCTTTTTTGCCTTATCAGGTATAGACTTGCAATCTATAATCTTACCAATAGATACACGGTATAAACTATAACTCAACAGAGTCTCTAATCTTCTTAATTCATAGAATCTTACTTTAGCTTTATTTTCAATATCCATAATTATCTGACTGGCAATGGATAAAGAAGAAGAATTAGCAAATGTTTTTTCTGCAATGTTGATCAGATAAGCATCTATTTCTTCATTAGGCAATATAAGCTTCATCATTTCTCGAATATCATATTCACTAGCTTCCAAGCTTACCCCCTTACCTTTTATCCTGTTAAGGGTGATGTTGTGTTGTGCCAAATAAACTTCAACCTCTTCGATATATTTAGCTACTGTTTGCTTGCTTAGATCTAGATGTTGTGAAATTGATTCATAAGTTATATTTGTATCACTCAGTACCAGCATACTTATAGCCTTGATAATTTCTTGCTGACTCAATGACTTCGCAGCATCAAGACTCTTTAATATCTCTTGCTTCTGATTTAAGTCTACAAGAATTTTATATCCTTTATGTGGTTCTGCTTTAAGTTCAGCACCAAACTGCTTTAAAAATATTTTTATGGTACTTAAATCATTACGAATAGTTCTATTGCTCACAGATAAAGCATCCGCAAGATTATTTGCAATGCAATAGTCATCTTTAAGAAGTAATAATGTTATTATCTCGATCTGTCTGTTCAATAAATGAATCATAGACTGCCTCTATCTTAAGAATAAATAATCATAAAATGTATCTCAATATAATTCTTTTTCCTAAATGTGGCAACTTTTGAATTTGCTTAATTTAATTGTAAACCCAATAAACGAAATGTGGTAATGCACTTAAAAATGATTTTTCATTTTACCTTAATCTGGAAACGATTTGTAATTGATATGAAAACTACTCACCGATAAATTAAACTCAAGGAGGATTTATATATTATGAGTAATCTAATGTTAGGGATAATTCTTGGCTTGTTCTCTGGAATCTCAATGGTCATAGACTTATCCTGCTATGGCATACGTACTCCAATCGTTACTGGTTTAATTGCTGGTTTATGTTGTGGAGACGTAGCAATGGGTCTACAGGTAGGTTCTTTTATGCTTATCAGTAGCCTTGGTTTCTACACTTATGGTGGTGCAACAATTCCTGACTTCATTACTGGTGCCATCTTTGGCACAGTAGTTGGAGCAAAAACAGGAAATACTGAAGCTGGTATTGTAGTAGCTTCTGGTATTTCACTTCTAATGTCTCAGATGGATATCCTGGGTCGTGCTTCTACAACAGTGTTCCAACACATGGCAGAAGCTGCTCTTGCTAAAAACAATATCAAGAGATTTGAGTTTGATACATTACTGGGAACTCTTCCTTGGGCT
>CADBUH010000068.1 GCA_902797775.1 uncultured Erysipelotrichaceae bacterium
AACATATTCATTGCAGTACCAACTAATGTTTGGTCTGCTTTAAAGTTAATACTTGCGACACCTAATAAGACTGAATAAATCATTCCAAAGGCAATTGCACAAAGGGATGTTCCAAGAATCAATACAATTTTTGGAGCCCCTGCACCAATCACATTCATAGCGAGAGCACCACCTAAGGCGCCCATAACCATGATTCCTTCTAAACCTAAGTTAATAACACCAGAGTGTTCTGCGAAGCATCCTCCTAAAGCTACAAGTGATAATACGGATGCGAAGATAATTGTATATTGTAGTAATAGTGTCATTTATTTTCGCCTCCTTCCGCTTCTTCTTCCATCTTCCTTTCTTTTACTCTCTCCTCTTGTCTAGCTATACGCATATTCATCGTATATTTGAAGAAGAGAACGAAAGCACATAAGTAGATGATAATCGCTGACATTAAGTCCGATATTTGAGAAGGATAAATTGATTTATCAATGAGTGCTCCTCCATCTGTAATATGTTGAATGAAGTAAGAAGAGAAGATTGTTCCAATTGGATGTAAACCACCAAGGAACGTTGCCGCAATTCCATTAAATCCCATACCTGGAACAGAAGTTTGTGTCGTTGACCATTTTTCATATCCTGTCAGGAAGAAGAATGCAGCACCGAGTCCTGCTAAAGCACCACCAATTGCGAGGGTAAGAATGATATTCTTCTTTTCCTTCATACCCGCATAACGTGCTGCTTCTTTATTGAAACCAGTCGCTCTTAATTCATATCCAAACTTTGTCTTATTTAAGACAACCCATACACCAATCGCAATTAAGATTGCGAGTGGTACTGCAATTGTGAAATAACGGTTATTCGAGAATAAGGTATCTAAACCAAGACTCGGAATAATACCACCTGGATTTCTAGAAGCTAAATCAACCGTATATGGACTAGCAGGATCTTTTGTAAGAGGATTTCCTCCTAGTAACATATTGACTGCGTATAGAGTAATCCAGTTTAACATAATTCCTGAAATAACTTCATTTACATTTTGATAAGCTTTTAGCGTACCAGAAATAACACCTAAGATTCCTCCCGCTAACATCGCAATAAGAATACATACAAACCATGGTAACTTCCACGCTAACGCTGCATAGAGGCACGCTCCAGCACCTGCTGCATATTGTCCTGCTGCTCCAATGTTGAATAAGCCAACCTTATAACAGAATTGAACAGATAAAGCACATAATAGTAATGGTGCTGTCTTAACAATCGTATTCCCTAAAGCTTTAATACGTGCCGCATGACTTGCACGAGTTACCCAGTTCAATAGAATGGTTCCAATTGCTTCTCCTGCTCCTTGTGGATTAATCATTAGAAGTACAAGATATCCAATCAGTAATCCTAATACAATACAAGCTAGCGAAGATAATAATGTTTGGAAAGTAGGATTCTTTAATAAACTTTGTCGATTACTCATGCTTCTTCACCTTCTTTCCGTACATCTCTTTTCGCACCAGCCATGTATAAGCCAAGTTCTTCTCTTGTCGTCTTCTTTGGATCTAATTCTCCAACGATTTCCCCTTCATACAAGACTAAGATACGATCCGATACATTCATAACTTCTTCTAGTTCTAAAGAAACGAGTAAGACTGCACTTCCTGCATCTCTTTGATCAACTAATTGTTTATGAATATATTCAATTGCCCCAACATCAAGTCCTCTTGTTGGTTGAACTGCAACCAATAAACGGTGTTGTTTATCTAGTTCACGTGCTACAATCGCTTTTTGTTGGTTTCCACCAGACATACTTCTCGTAATTGTAATTGGACCTTGTCCAGAACGAACATCAAATTGTTCAATTAAACGTTCACTATATTCACGTATTTCCTTACGTTTTAAGAAACCAAATTTATCTGTAAATTGTGGTTCAAAATAACGTTGTAGAACAATGTTATATTCAAGTGGATAATCTAATACTAGACCATGTTTTTGACGATCTTCTGGAATATGAGACATCTCTTTCGCTCTTTCACGAATGGATGCATGGGTTATATCTTGTCCAGCTAATTCAATTTCACCTGATACAAGAGATTCTAACCCTGTTAATCCATAGACAAGTTCTGTTTGTCCATTTCCATCAATTCCAGCAATACATACAATTTCCCCTGCTCTTACATCAAAGGAAACATTCTTAACTGCATTATTCTTATGAACTTTTGAAGCGACGGTCATATTACGTACTTTAAGAATTGTCTCTCCTGGTTTTTTCTCTTTTTTATCTACGACAAGTTGAACATCACGTCCAACCATCATACGAGATAATTCTGCCTGTGTAACATCTTTAACTTCTACGGTTCCAATATATTTACCACGACGTAATACAGATACACGATCTGCAACTTCCATAATTTCATTTAATTTATGTGAAATGAATAGAATTGATTTTCCCTCTGCCGCAAGGTTTTTCATAATCTGCATAAGTTCATCAATTTCTTGTGGTGTTAATACTGCGGTTGGTTCATCAAAGATAAGAATTTCATTATCTCGATAAAGCATCTTTAAGATTTCCGTACGTTGTTGCATACCAACTGTAATATCTTGAATTTTTGCATCTGGATCTACTTTCAATCCATAACGATCCGATAATTCTAAGATTTTCTTTCTTGCTTCATCGGTTTGAAGTATTCCATTCTTTGTCGTTTCAACACCTAATACGATATTCTCTAATACCGTAAAGCATTGAACCAGTTTAAAGTGTTGGTGAACCATTCCTATCCCTAAATCATTCGCATCATTAGGGTTATTAATCTTCACCTCTTTGCCATCTTTCTTAATGATTCCTTCTTCAGCTTGATATAAGCCAAACAATACACTCATTAAGGTTGATTTACCGGCTCCATTTTCTCCAAGTAAGGCGTGTATTTCCCCCTTTTTTAACTGGAGAGTGATGTTATCATTCGCGATGATACCAGGAAAACGCTTCGTGATATTTAACATCTCGATTGCATATGGAGTATCCATTATTATTCAACCTCCTCCCAATATAAAAGTTTTGCTACTTTTATTATATTTTATATAAAACAAAGAAAAAAGACATTTTTAGAAAATGTCTTTATTGCATGCCATTCACAAGGCTATTAATATCATCTGGTGTTAAACCATGTCCTTCACTACCAGGATTCATAGTAATGGAATAATGATTATCTTCAACATCAAACATTACTACATTCGCTGTTTCACCATCTCCTAAGCAATGAACGGTTAAACCTTTTACGTTTTGATCCCAACTCTTAGAATAGGTATTGAAGTCTCCATGAAGTTCAGAACTAGGTGTTACATTTGATTTACGAACGATCATTTCGTTATTAACACTTTCGTATTTTGCTCCATAGACACCTTCCATGCATATATATTTCCATAATTTCATATTTTCACTTAATGCATATTCAGGCATTAAATCAAATTTGAAACCCGCAATTTTTTCTGCTTCTTGTACATCTTCGGTTTCTGTCCAAGGATTAATCATATTCGCTTGTGCTCCTTCTGGGGCAAACACTGGTTCTTCAGCTGCTTCTTTCAACATAGAATCATGCCATTGTAAGTTTTCTCCTACAATACTGAAGTATCCCTTTCCATCTGTATATTCAACCGTATCGGTTCCTTTTCCACTCGCATCAAATTCAGTAACTGTTTTTGTGCAATTATCATAGAGTAAACGCTCATTCTTAGGATCATAAGTTACATCCATTTCCCAACGATCTTGTACACTTGCACTTTCTGCCCATTCAACAAGGAAGTGTTTTGTTTGTGCATCTACATCGGTAATTGTAATATGTCCACGTCCTGCCATCGCTTCAAAGTAACTCTCAGCTAGTTCAGGAAATTCCACAACTTGTGTAACTGGTTCTGCACTTTCTGCTGGTGTAGCTTCTGGCGAAGGAGTTGTAGTCGAAGTTTGGTTGTTTGTACAACCTGTTAAAACAAGCACTCCTAACATCAATATACTAAATACTTTTTTCATTTCTTTCCCTCCAAGAATCCAATCAATTATACCACAAAAAAAGGCTTAGTTCTTTTGAAACTAAGCCTTTCTAAATGGTTGTTTGATTAACCCTTAATAGCGCCTTCGTTAGTAACTTTAACGTTGTTAACAGTTGGCATTACATCTGGATCAGAACTTGAATCAACTTTGATTTCACCCTTGAACATCTTAGCTACTAATTCTTTGTAGTCAGCTTCTGTGAAACCATCAGCCCATTGTGTGGATGCTGGAAGTTGAACATAGTTTTCTTCTGGGTTTTCAGATACAAGACCTAAGTTTTGGATTTGGCCTTTGTAGTCATCCCATTTACCATCAACGATAGCACCTAATAATGTGTTAACAGTTGCTGCTAAACCTTTCATAGCACTTGTAACTGTCATACCTTCACCATATGCACCATCGATTGTGCCAGCTTGGTCAACGTCTACACCGATAACTTTACCATTTACTTTAGCTGCTGCTTCAGCTGCAGAAGAGTAGATACCTCCACCACAAGCGAATACAACTTCTGTACCACCTTGGTACCATGTATCCATACGAGCTGTAATATCAGCATCACCGAAGAATTGTCCACCATATACATAGTTGATTTCAACATCGCTTAAGCCTAATTCACCAGCTGCTGCGTCAGCACCTTGAACGAAACCATAACCATAACGGATAACTGCAGGAACAGCCATACCACCAAGGAATCCTAATTTCTTATATCCAAGTTTAACTGCTGCATAACCAGCCATATAACCAGCTAATTCTTCTTGATAAACAGCAGAGAATACGTTATCAGCTTTGAATTCTCTTTCACCATAAGCTGTTAAGTCACCTTCACTAACGTCAAGAGCTACGAACTTAACATCTGGATATAATGGAGCTTCATCATAGATAGCGTTTGCGAATGCGAAACCAGGTAATACAAGAACGTTATATCCTTCTTCAACTGCACGGTCGATCATAGCTTCACGATCTGCGTCAGCATCACTTGCTGGTTTATAGTAGTTGAATTCTAAACCTTTTGCTTCAGCGAAAGCTTTTGCTGCTTCATAAGTTGTTTGGTTGAAACTTTGGTCTGTAATATCACCATAGTCAGTAACCATCGCAACCTTCACATCAGAGTTTCCAGCTTCAGTAGTGCTTCCTGCACCTGTAGAACCTCCTGTTGTAGTACCACTAGCGTTATTACCACCACAAGCTACTAAGCCTACAGTCATAACACCAGCGAGTACAAGTGAAATAAATTTTTTCATTTCTCTCCTCCTCAGGTATTACATACCTAGAAATATTTTAATACATTCACTTATTATTTCAACGTTGAATTCTTGAAATTGTTTTCTGAAACAATGTTACATTAGAAACAAGATTCATACATTTGATATAACATATCTAACTCTTTCTCTGTCACAATCATTGCTTGCCCAAAGATATCATAGTAATGCGAAAGTGCGATTAACCCCCCTTCTTCCGGTATTAATACTACTTCGGATGCTCCCATCTCTAATAAATGTATGACACGATGAAGATGGTCTTCCTCATGACGATAATTTAAATCAATCTCAATTTGATCTAATAATCCAAGTCCTGGATAACCTTCCCCAAATGTCTCACAAGCTAGATATCCTACTTCCCCAACCCATAATAAAGTACCTTCATAGTTCGAAATACGCTCTTTGATTCCATAATCTTCTAAATATAATCCCACTTCATAAGGATCATTCCCTACAAAACAAACCACATCAAAATCTTTTTCTAAGAGATATTGAATTCGTTCACTTTCTTCTAGATATGGGTTAATCACCACAATATGATTCTTTTTTATTCCATAGGTTAAAAAAGGTCTAATAATATCTTCTTCATAATCAAAAGAAATAAAATCAAATTCATGGGACTCTGAAAAATGAAAGATTAATACTTTACTATCTGGTAGAAATACTTCTTCTAGAAGTTCTCCAGCCCATGCTTGGTCAAAATTTGTTTTTGGTACAAGAATTGTATTCATATCATATATAATAGTAACAATGAAACGTTATTATGTCATCGTAGAAGGTCGTGTACAAGGTGTTGGATTTCGCTACTTTTGTATGCGTACAGCACAAGAACTTGGTTTAACTGGAACCGTTCGTAATATGTTAAATGGAATGGTTGAAATTTATGTTCAAGGAAAGGAACCTCAACTATTTGTCTTTTTAGATACCATTAAAAAAGGAGACCGTTGGGTTCAAGTCGATGACTTAACCACCAAAGAAGTCTCCCTCGTTCCAAACGAAAAGAATTTCACAATTATTTATTATTAATACGCGCATTGCGTTTATTCGTCAGTGCTTTATCTTTCCATCTAAGATAATCTTCTTCTAACCCTTTTTGAACCTCTTGGTTCTTTTTCTTTTTCATCGTATCACTCTCTTTAAGGGTGTCACATAGATAAAGGTTTTGTAATAATTCAAACAATGTATCATTCTCATTAAGACCTTTTTCGAACATAAGATGATTGAGTTGAAGGACTCTTTCTTGTGTAAATAACCTTGTGGTTTCACTCTTATTTAATAAAACCATCTTATGATAGATTCTCCATATCATAGAAAGTAAGAATACTATACCAACTAAAATAAATGCGCTATTCAACAAGGTAAAACTCCCTTGTCTAATAAATGCGTATACGAGAAAGAAAGTAATTCCTACTAAACAAATGATTTGTAGAATACTTAATCTTTTTTGAATTAGGTTCTTATTTGTCTTTTCATCGACGGTATATTGAATCCCATGTAAAATAGGATTCTTTTCATGCATCTCATCAAATGTTTTTGAAATCTTTTGTTTCCCTAAGACATGAAACTGAATTGGTGTTATATGATTACTGGATTCTCCTTGGTATCCATTGATTGAAATCCCATAATAATCCCACTCTTCATTAGAAAGAAGGTCTTGTTGGAGGAAGGCATGTCTAGAAAATTCATTTTGAAAGTTACGATAGATTTCAAAATTATGATAAATCGATGGGGTTCTTAAGTCTGTACTATTATGATAATAGGTTACTGCTTCATCTTTTATTTCACCTGCACCATATACAGATACACCTGTATGGGTATTCTTTGGTTCATAGAGAAGGTATCCATCTTTTGTGATGAGATTCCCTGCGATTGAGACACGATGAATGGACATGGAACGTGCTAGATAATCATTAATCGCTTCTAGTCTACGTTCATAATAATTTTCTGCTTCAACATCTTCACTTTCTAAACGAACCACAAGTGCTTGTGCATTTAATTCTTCATTTCGATCAATGGATTGTAGGCGTTCAATTTCTTCTTCATCAAAGAAACTATGTTTCCATTCACTATATAAAGATTCTCTTGGATCTTTAAATCCTAGATAGGTCATAAAAGACGTTTTCCCTAACACAAGACACATCGTATCCGCATGATAATGAATATGTCCAACTCTAGCTAACGCACCATTATAGATACAATCATCTACACAACGATAATAATTCAATCCTTTTTCATAAAATTCTAATAAGGTAGGATATAACTCTGTAATTGGTGTTCCTGCAGGATTACCAACTTCTAGTAGAATACTTTGATCTTCTAATAAGGTAAATGTAACTCCATAATTATCTAATTCACGAATGGTTTTATCCGATAA
>CADBUH010000069.1 GCA_902797775.1 uncultured Erysipelotrichaceae bacterium
ATTCTGTTGATCTGTACTAGAATACGTTCCCGCAAGCGCTAATCCACTTTCTGCCCAATTCGCTAAAGAAGTATCAATCCCTTCTTTTCCATGCATCATAGAATAAGGTGTCGCTAAAGAGACTGCTTTAAAACCTACACCCTTTATCGCATCAATAAATTCAGCAGGAATATCACTTCCTACTAATGTATTCTGTGTATAGACACTTACATCATAGGTTTTTACTAATGTATCAATATGACTAACAACTTCACTATAGTCATTATTAAAGATATATTTTCCATATACGACTTGTCCTGTCCCTAATACATTAATAACTTGTATCGTTTCTTCAGGAGGAACATATCCATTCGCTGTCATTGGATTCTTTTTTTCAAAATACATAGAAGAAATATTCATCGATAAAGAAACCAACCCTACCACAAGAGCTAGTACCAATAACAATTTTCCACTACGATCCCAAAAATCTCTGTTTTTCATAAAGATTACATAATATTATATCATTCCTAATGTTATAATTGCGACATGAGTGTTAACTTACTTCACTATAAACAATTAAAAGCACAACTTCCTAAGGATGTTTCCTTATGTATTATTTCAAAGCACCATCCAAAGGAAGATATTTTAAGGTATTATGAACTAGGAGAACGTCGATTTGGAGAAAATCGTGTCCAAGAATTAACTAAGAAATTAGATTTACCAAAAGATATTGAATGGCATTTCATTGGACATCTTCAAACCAATAAAGTAAAACACGTCATCCCTTATGTTTCTTGTGTTCAATCTGTTGATTCGATTAAACTCGCAAAAGAGATTGATCAAGAATGTAAGAAGATCAATAAAGTGATGCCAATCTATGCACAGTTTCATCTCGCCATAGAAGATGAAAACAAATATGGTTTAAAAATAGAAGAAGCTTCTTCTTTCTTTGAAGAATGTAAGGACTTATCGAATATAAATTTATGTGGCATGATGGTTATGGGACCACACACAGATAATCAAGAGCGTATTAAAGAAGTCTTTAACCAAGCTAAACAACTATTTCAAACCCTACAAAAGGATTATCCAAACCTTACTACCCTATCTATGGGGATGAGTGATGATTATCCAATAGCGATTCAATGTGGTAGTACGATGGTTCGTATTGGCAGTTATTTATTTGAAGGAGATGAGTGATATGACATTCACAAGAAAGAGCGCAAATACAATTCCTTTGCACGATGAAATTTTTTCAACCGTTGCCTTAGCGAAACAAGATATTAAAACTTATGGAAAAGAGGTTGTCACAAATGCGACAATTGGTTCTCTTTATGGTGAAGATAATACCCTTGTCGCTTTTGAGAGTGTCTTCCATCACTATGATGAAATCTCTTCAAAAGTAAAAGCTGCCTATGGTTCAATTGCGGGAACGGATCTATTTAAGAAAACCGTCTATGATTGGGTAACCGAAAATAAGTGTTCTTCTTTAGAACATTCCGTTATCGCTTCAGTTGGTGGAACTGGTTCTATAAGTTCTCTCTTTTCTACATTTCTTGAAGAAGGAGAAACAATTATCTATCCTGAAATTGGTTGGTCCAATTATGAATTGATTGCTTCACAAAATAATCTCCAAGCGAAAACGTATCAACTCTTTGAGGATGATCATTTCAATCTAAATTCCGTCAAAGAAGTTATCCATAACCTACAAAGTAAACAAGAGAAAATCGTATTTGTGATTAATGATCCTTGTCATAATCCTACAGGTTATTCCCTTACAAATGAAGAATGGAAAGAACTTATTCAATTCTTAAATGAAGTTAGTCAAACAAATCCTGTTATCGTAATTAATGATATTGCGTATATTGATTTCTCAAATAACTTAAATCACTCTCGTGATTATATGAAAAACTTTGAAGATATCAAAGAGAACGTATTAATTTGTTTATCCTTTAGTTGTTCAAAGACCTTAACGTCTTATGGTTTACGAAGCGGTGCGACGATTATTCTTGGGAAAGATGCCCAAGCGATTAAAGATGTCACTGCCGTATCCGAAAAATATGCACGTTCTACTTGGTCCAATAGTCCAAATGGCGCTATGGAAAACTTTATTTGGGTTATCAATGAAAATAAAGATGCCTATCTAAAAGAAAAAGAAACTTATATCAATCTTATGAAACAAAGAAGTGATCTCTTTATCCAAGAAGCGAATGCTTGTGGTTTAGAACTCTATCCATATAAAGAAGGTTTCTTTGTGACTTTAAAGATTGAAGATACGAATTACGCTCGTAAGGTAAAAGAAGCCTTTATAAAAGAACATATCTTTACGGTCGTTGTGAAACACGGAATACGTGTTGCGGTATGTTCCTTACCAATTGAAAAATGTAAAGGTCTAGCCTCCAAAATGAAGGCTATAATGAATACAGTGAAATAGAGGTGTTATTATGCCAGCTGCTACTACGCATGTCGAATTCGCAAGAGATGTTTACCAATCTCTATCCACAAAATCCTTTGTGGATGACACATTATTTTATCTAGGTTCGCAGGGTCCAGATTTATTCTTCTTCTCCCGTGCTTCTGGTTTTCTACCTGGTTCTTTAAAGAAAGTAGGAGATCGTATGCATGTGGATAAAGTGAAAGAGACATTAGAATATCTTTATCACTACAGTCGTTTAAATCCACTCTTAAAGAACTACTACTATGGTTATCTTTGTCATTATGCTTTAGATTCTACTTGCCATCCAATTGTCTTCTATAACGCAAGGAAGATTCATGAAGAA
>CADBUH010000070.1 GCA_902797775.1 uncultured Erysipelotrichaceae bacterium
GGTGTACAACATACCGTCCGTGATTTTACAGAAAAAGTATTCGCTGCGAATGGAATGGAAATTGAATGGCGTGGCGAAGGGCTTGAAGAAAAAGGATATGATAAAGAAACAGGAAAGATGCTTGTATGTGTTAATCCAATGTGGTTTCGACCAACCGATGTGGTTAACTTATTGGGAGATCCTACCAAAGCGAAAACAAAACTTGGATGGAATCCACAAAAGACATCCTATGAAGAGTTAGTTCGTATCATGGCAGAACATGATCGCTTATTAGCGAAGAAAGAAAAGAAGTTACAGGAAGTGAAATAATGGAAAAGAACGCAAAGATCTATGTCGCTGGACATAATGGGATGGTAGGAAGTGCGATTACACGTGAACTAAGAAGACAAGGATATGAAAACCTTGTGTTAAGATCCCATTCTGAACTTGATTTATTAAACCAAGAAGCAGTAAATCGCTTCTTTGAGGAAGAAAAACCAGAATATGTATTTTTAGCTGCAGCTAAAGTAGGTGGAATTGAAGCGAACCGGAATGCTTTAGCGGATTTTATGTATGAAAATATGATGATTGAAATGAACGTCATTCATGCGGCATTTATGAATGGTTGTAAGAAATTAGAGTTTTTAGGTAGTTCCTGTATCTATCCTAAATATGCACCACAACCAATGAAAGAAGATTGTTTATTAACTTCTTCCTTAGAAGAAACAAATGAAGCATATGCATTAGCGAAAATATCAGGATTAAAATATTGTGAATACCTAAATCGTCAATATGGTACATCCTATATTTCCGTCATGCCTACAAACTTATATGGTCCAAATGATAACTATCATTCCGTGAATTCCCATGTTTTACCAGCCCTCATTCGTCGCTTTCATGAGGCAAAAGAAAACAACTTAAGTGAAGTAATGTGTTGGGGAGATGGAAGCCCATTAAGAGAATTCTTATATGTAGATGATTTAGCGAATCTATGTGTTTTCCTTATGAATCATTATGAAGGAAATGAAACGGTAAATGCAGGAACAGGAAAAGAGATTTCCATCAAAGATTTAACAACCTTAGTTGCGGATGTCGTTGGATATAAAGGAGAAATCAAGTGGGATACCACAAAACCAAATGGTACACCTCGAAAACTATTAGATGTTTCTAAAGCGAAACAATTAGGTTGGACTTATAAAACAGAACTAAAAGATGGTATTAAATTAGCGTATGAAGATTTTTTAAATAATAAAGATATAAGGAAAGGGAACGTATGAATATCGTATTTTTATCGGGTGGATCTGGAAAAAGATTATGGCCATTATCCAATGATGTACGCTCTAAACAATTCATAAAACTCTTCAAAAGTGAAGAAGGGGTATATGAATCAATGTTGCAGCGTGTTTTTCGTCAATGTAAAGCAGTGGATAAAGATGCACGAATTACCATTGCGACAGGTAAATCGCAAATCTCACAGATTCATAACCAACTCGGTAATGATATAGATATTTCAGTTGAACCAGATCGTAGAGATACTTTCCCAGCGATTGTTTTAGCCATCTCTTATTTAAAAGATGTAAAGAAAATGGGGGATGATGAAGTCGCAATTGTATGTCCAATTGATCCTTATGTAAATGAAGATTATTTTGAAAGTTTAAAAGAGTTAGAAAAACTTGCGAAAACAGGTTCTTCCAATTTATATCTTATGGGAATTGAACCTACCTATCCAAGTGAAAAGTATGGATATATTATTCCTTCTTCCAAAGAAAAAGTATCGATGGTAGAAAGTTTTAAAGAAAAACCAGATTTAGAGACTGCGAAAAAGTATCTAGAGATGGGTGCTTTATGGAATAGTGGTGTCTTCGCATTTAAGATTGGATACTTAATGGAAATAGCGCATAAACTAATTGATTTTGAAAACTACTATGATTTATATCAAAAATATAGTTCGTTAGAAAAAATTAGTTTTGATTATGCATTAGTTGAAAAGGAAAAGAATATAACGGTCTTACGTTTTAGTGGTGAATGGAAAGATTTAGGAACTTGGAATACCTTTAGTGAGGCAATGAGTGAACCAATTATTGGAAATGGTGTCATGAATGATACATGTAAGAATGTGAATATTATTAACCAATTGGATATGCCAATACTAGCGATGGGGCTTGAGAATGTGATTATCGCAGCAGGGGCAGATGGAATCATTGTCACCGATAAAGAACAATCTTCTTATATTAAACCTTATGTAGATGCATTTGATGAAAGAGTTATGTATGCAGAAAAATCATGGGGTAGTTATCAAGTTTTAGATATTACAAAAGAAAGTATGACGATTAAAGTAACCCTAAAACCTGGTCACTCTATGAACTACCATAGCCATGAAAGAAGAGATGAAGTATGGGCAGTTATTGAAGGAAAAGGGAAGAC
>CADBUH010000071.1 GCA_902797775.1 uncultured Erysipelotrichaceae bacterium
ATATGTCTTTTAACTATCATTAATTTATAATCTAAAGAATATTTCCTATTTTTTCCGCCTCTTGGTCTTCCCATAATATTTCCTCCTTTATTTCATAATAAGAAAAAGTAGACTTTAGATTAAGTCTTATCTGACTTTTTCTTATGTCTACTTTTATCTTACAAGTTCACTTACGAATCCTTTTTTTGATAATTCAATTGAACTATTTGATTAGAATTGAGGCGTAATCTCTTTGATTGTGCTCTTTCCAATCACTTCAGTTGCGTCCATGTCATCACTTTCATCATAATGTTCTTCCATAACAACCGTATAGGAATATCCATTCTTATCAAGGAAGAATTGAGCGTTTTCTTCATTAAGGTTATAACCATAATACTCAAAACCTAAGTCTAATAACTCTTGGCCTTTCTTTCCGATTAGAGAAGAGATTTGTTCATCGGTAAGTTTTGATTCAGAACGTAATTCAATTTTTTCAACTGGTACATCTTTTAGAATCTCTGCGAATTGTTCATCACGATCATCCGCATCAAATTCAACAGCGTTTAACTTATCTTGAACTTCTTGGCTAAGTGAAGCTTCACATACATAATCATCTGTCATGATCTTAATATGACCGTCACCAAAGGAATAACCAAAAACGTTACTCTTTCCACTTTGGGCCATTGCTTCACCCATGGTTTTATAAGGTTCTGAACTTGGGCTTGTAGAAGATGAATTACTTTGTGTACCACAAGCTGGTAATACCATACATAATACGAGTGTTAAAATAGTAATAATTTTTTTCATAGTTGATTTCCCCTTAGATATTATAATTCTTTAATCTTTTGACTTCATATAAAAGCGGCCAGATAGATTAGAACTCTTCGTAGAATTAATGAACGCTTTTGGGTCAAGTTCCTTAACAGCTAAGATAATCTTTTTAACATCTGAACTTGAGACAACCGAATAAACGACTTTACGGTTAATATGTTCATAGGAGCCTTCAGCGTTCATGATGGTCGCACCATGGTGACAGAGTTCATGAATACGCTTGGCGACTTCTTCTGCTTTAGAAGTAATGATAAATAATGTTTCTCTTTGATAATTTTGATAAAGATAATGTAATACTTGGGTAGAAACATATTGGAAGATAATGGAATATAAGGCTTTCTCCCATCCAAAGAGTAATCCTGCAATCAATAAGATTACAACGTTGAATCCTAAAATTAAATTAAAGGAATCTTTACCTTCTTTTTGCGATAAATAGATTGCGATAAAATCAGTACCACCAGAAGTCGCATCGACATATAAACATAAACTAATTGCGATGCCATTGAGAATACCACCAAAAATCGCAATTAATAAAGTATCATACGTAATTGGAAAACTAGGTAAGGTATCTGTTAATAAACCTGTTAATAAGATCATTAATAAAGAGAAGAGGGTAAACTTCTTACCAATATAACGAAACCCAATATAAATAGGAATACTATTTAATAAGATATTAATAATGGTATAAGGTAAAGAAATATTAAAGTATTGGAGGAAGATTTGTTGGAGAAGAATGGTTAAACCATTTACACCTCCTGGAAATAATCCACCTGTATGTACAAAGGTTTTAATATTAAAAGACATAATAATGGAAGCAATTACAACAAATAAGAGTCGTTTACTATCTTTCTTTAAATCAAATTTCATACCTTATTAGTTATATAACGAAAATGAAGAAAAGTAAAAAGATAAGGTGTTAGAAAAGGTAGAATCATGTACAATGTTTATATGGAATATATGTATGATCCTGAAAATATAGAATTAACGATTGATATCGCCAATGAAGTATTAATGCATCTTCAAAATGCGAAAGAGAAATTAGGGAGTGCACGTAATTGGGGAATCGTAGATATTATGGGTGGAGGTATCTTTACATCCATCTTTAAACATAATCGAATCAAAGATGCACAGATGGATTTAGAACGTGCGAAAAGAGCGACGGATGAATTAATGAATCGTCTCTATTACTACAATAATATTGGAACAGTAAATATCAATATTGATGAATTTATGGGAGCCTTTGATATTTTATTTGATAATCCGATTGTGGATATCTTTATGCAGGCAAAGATTAGTAATGTAAGAAAACAAATTGATGACGCAATCGATGAAATTGAAGATATAATTGGATACTTATATAGTGGTGCATCAGAAGATGTAGAAATATAATTTATACCTGGTTGACAAGGAAAAAGGGATTTGTTAAGGTAGATATAGTTAGTTATAACTAACTATATAAGACGATGCCTGAGAAATTAGTTGTAAGATATTGTGCACCAACATTAGCTGGTTTAAAAACTGGCAGTTTATTTACGTATCCAATCGAAGAAGACTTTGAAAAAGAACTCTTACAATGGAATAGACGTTTAAATGAAAAGGGAATTAAGATGCTGGTGTTAGGAGAAAAGAAGGGGAAAGCACTTGTCTATGTGTATCGCCCGAAACAATTAGAAGATGATTTATCTTTAGTAGATACGATTCAAATCTTACAAGAAAAAGGATATGAATATATTGAACTTGAGGAATGTATCAAAACATTAAAGAATCGTTTAAAGAAATATGATGTATTCCCACATGAGATTGGTTGTTTTCTTGGATATCCTCCTGAAGATGTAAAAGGATTTATAAAGAAAGAAAAACCTTGTAAGTTAACTGGAATGTGGAAAGTATATGGGGATGAAAAGAAAGCGAAGAAACTATTTGAACAATATAACAAATGTACCGATATCTATTTAAAACAATATGAGAAAGGGGTTAATATCGAAAGATTAACCGTTCATCTATAAAGCTAATAAGGAG
>CADBUH010000072.1 GCA_902797775.1 uncultured Erysipelotrichaceae bacterium
TCTAAATTTCATTCCTAATAATTCTTCTTCAATATAAGGTTGTCCATAAAGAAGATATTCATTTCCATCTAGAATCACATTATCTTCTCTACGATTTTCTACTAATGTAATACTCTTAACTCCTCCATAAGATGTATGAATCTTTTGAATTAGTTTATCTAAATGTTCAAATTGATGATGACGTGCAATAAAACATACCATTACTTCATTTGTATGATGGGCATGTTTTAAAAGGATATGTCTAATTTCTTTTGCACAATGGAATTGTTTTAACCATTTTGTAATATCGTTAATGATTTGATTGGATAATTCACTTTGAACATAACAAGTCTCATATTGCACAATGGTATTGGAATGTTTTTGATAGAAACCTCTTTCAACTTCTTTTCCATTCCAATGAATCGGAACTTGTACTTTATTACGATAATAATATTGATGATCGGTTGTTAAGATAGGAAGTACTTCTACTTCCATCCCTGCATTCATATAGAAACAATTTCTTACTTTATCTTCTTTAAAAGAATTTTGTTCTTGTTTATCCATATGCATAAGTTGACACCCACCACATGTTCGATAAACACTACATTTTGGTTGAACTCTATGTTTTGATTCTTTTTTAAGATTGATAACTCTTCCATATCCATAAGATTTCTTAACGGCTGTAATTCCAATCTCTGCTTCTTCTTCTAAGATTAAATTAGGCACAAAGAAAACAAATCCATCATGGTGTACAACACCTAAACCATCATGGGTATATCCTTCACAAGTAGCGATAAATGTTTCATTCTTTTTCATAATAGAAAGAAAGGCATGTATTCCACATGCCTTAGTTGTTTCCTTCTCCGCCTTCTGTGTTTTCACCATCTTCAGGAATTTCAGCATCTTCTGGAATGGTTTCACCACTTAAACTCATTTCACCAGATTCTACTTCATCCACAGTTGTTGTTTCAACCCCATTCATTTCATCTCTTAAGCGTTGTGCTAGGGATGCATCAAGTGGTTCTGATACAAGTTGTTGGATAGGCTCTGCCATCGAAGAGGTTTTTGTTTCAATCACATAGACAAAGTTACTTGCCTTTTCACGATCATCCGCTGTATACACGTGGATTTCTAAGTCATACATCTTTTTCCCATCACTTTGTGTGAAATAGGTTCCTGTTGGAAGTACTTTTGTGATTTCGTTATAGATACGTGTAGCGGTCGCTTTTGCGGTATCTGCAGTTGCGTTATCATCAATATCCGCATAGACACGTAATGTAGCGGTTGCTAGGTTCACAAAGGAACTTTGTACACCTGAGATTCCTTCGGTTGCACTTTCAATCGAATCCAGTTCTGTTTTTGTAATTGCTGGATCTAGGTCTCCTTTATAGCGATCTCCAATAATTGGAGCTCCTGTATCTAATGCAGCAGAAAGGAGTAACCAACCCATAATAAGTGCTGGAATCAATAATAGTAATAAACAAATCCAGAAGATTGTAAGTGTACGAATCTCTCTTCTTCTAGCTTTTGTTTTTCTCACACGTTTTTTTCTAACTTGTCCTTGTGTCATATGCCTAACTATTTTATATCTTTTATGAATTTTTTTCTACTATATACGTTCTTTTATCGCATTTCTTAAGATTTCATTAACCATACCTGGGTTTGCTTGACCTTTTGAGGCTTTCATAACTTGTCCCACTAAGAACCCTACGGCACGATCTTTTCCTGCTTTGAAATCTTCAATGGCTTGTGGATTTTCATCTAATACCTTTTGTACAAGACTTTCAATAAGACCTGTATCGGATACTTGTTCAAGACCCTTTTCTTTTACCACAACTTCTGGGTCTTTTCCTTCCATTAAGTCATCTACGATTTCTTTTGCTTGTTTGGTAGAAATCTTTCCATCATCAATCATCGCAATTAATTTTGCTAAATTTTGTGGTTCTAGTTTTGTGGTTGTGATAGTTTCTCCATGTTTATTTAACCATCCACTCACATCCGATAATAACCAGTTACATACATTCTTCGCATCCTTTGTGGATTTCATAACTTCTTCAAAGAATTCTGACATTTCTTTATTACCGATAAGAATGTTAATATCGTGATCACTTAATCCATATTCTTTCGCATATCTTTCTTTTCTTTCTTCAGGAAGTTCTTTCATATTCGCTTGGATATCTTTAATCCAATTTTCATCTAAACGAATTGGGAAGATATTTGGTTCTGGGAAGAACTTATAATCCACATTCCCTTCCTTACGACGCATGAGGATTGTTTCGCCTGTCTTATCATCAAAACGTCTTGTCTCTTGATGGATTACTCCACCCTCTTCTAAGATTTCCTTTTGACGTTTTATTTCATATTCAATCGCTTTTCCTACATTCGAAATTGAGTTAATATTCTTAATCTCATTTTTCGTACCTAATGTATTAGAACCTACAGGAGCGATTGAAATATTAACGTCACATCGCATACTACCTTCTTCCATCTTTACATCGGATACTCCTAGATAGAGTAAGGTTTGTCTTAAAGCTTCTACATAAGCTTGTGCTTCTTCTCCATTTTTCATATCTGGTTCACTAACGATTTCAATTAATGGAGTTCCTGCACGGTTATAATCTAATAATGTTTTACTTGTGAGGTGGAATTGTTTCGCAGTATCTTCTTCCATATGAATACGATTAATACGAATCTTCTTTTCCCCTTCACTTGTATGAATCATAATATATCCATCTCTACCAATTGGATGGAATTGTTGGGTGATTTGGAACCCCTTTGGTAAATCGGAATAGTAATAGTTCTTACGGTCAAATTTTACGAGTGGATCAATAGTTAAATGAAGTGCCGTACAAGCTTCAATCGCTTTTGCGACAGCTTCCATATTAACGCATGGCATTGTGCCAGGTTCACCTAAATCAATCTCATTCGTACATGTATTCGCTTTTCTACCAAAGGAACATGGTGCACCCGAAAACATCTTTGTGTTTGTTTTTAACTCACAGTGAATTTCAATACCTATTGTCGCAACATATTCCATCTTACTTCACCTCCGCTGTGAGATCTTTATAGCCTGTAATTTCTTCAATGGCTTTTCCAATATTAAACATCGTTACTTCATCAAAAGCCTTACAGGTTAAATTCACTCCAATTGGACATCCCTCTTCAAAGCCCATTGGTACAGTCATGGAAGGATATCCACTAAAGTTTCCAATAACCATATGATTCTCTACAATTAAATATCCATCACTTAATTGATCTCTACTTGTATCATTTAAGAGTGGTGCAATATCATTACTTGCAGGAGCGATTAAACAATCATATTCACCAAGACATTTATTTAATTCATTCACAATAAGTCTTCTAACTTTTTGTGCTTTTCTAAATAACTTATCTTGGTTTTCTTCAAATAAACCATAGGATCCAATTACGAATCTCTTACGAATTAATGGCCCAAATCCCTTCGTACGTGAATTGATCATAATCTCTTCCATACTATCTCCCTTTTCACGTACGCCAAAGCGTATACCATCTAAGTTTGAATGATTACTTGTTGCTTCACAATTCGCAATTAGATAATAGGTTGGTAGCATCGCCTTCATGAGTTCTTCACTAAAGTAGAACACATCCACCTTCGCACCTCTTTCTTCAAGTGCGTGCATTAATTTCGCAAACATTTCTTTTGTTTCTGGATTCGTTAATGCATCTTGCACATTCCCAAAGATTGCGATTTTCTTTCCATTCATATCACTGTTTAATAAACCAAGATAATCTGGAACTTCTTTAAAGGAACTTGTCATATCACGATCATCTCTTCCTGCTAAAGCTTGAAGAGAAATACATGCATCTTCAATGGAACGTGTGAAATATCCTACATGATCTAAACTTGATGCATAAGGAATAATTCCATAGCGAGAGATTCTTCCATAAGTAGGTTTTACTCCTACAATCCCACAAAAGCTCGCTGGTTTACGAATTGAGTCTCCAGTATCAGAACCAATCGCCATTGGGACAACACCACTCGCAACCATAGCGGCACTACCACCACTTGATCCACCTGTCATACGATTTGTATCCCAAGGATTTAAACTAGGTCCTGTAAAACAGGTTAAGTTTGTACCACCCATCGCTAGTTCATCCATGGAAGCTTTCGCAATAATAACGGCTCCTTCTTTCTTTAATTTCGTCACAATCTCTGCATCATATACAGGTACATAATTTGAAAGAATACGAGAACCAGCTGTTGTAAGGATTCCCTTTGTGTTGACATTATCTTTTAACGCAATTGGAACCCCATGAAATAAACCACCTTCTGGTAGTGTTTCTAATTGTTCACTCGGATCGATTAACGTAATTGCGTCATTTAGTTTTTCTTGTAGTGTGACTGCTTTCTCATAGGCATCCATACACCTTTCTTTCGCATTCACTACATCTTTCGCCATCTCTTGAATCATTATTTCACCACCTTTGGTAGGATAAAGTGTCCTTCAATTTTATCTTTCACATTCGCTAAGGCATCCTCTTGTGAAATCACATGATTCACTTCATCTTTACGAAGGAATGTGGTTTCATCTTCAAAAGGATAAACCATAGGTTCTACACCTTCTGTATTTACTTCATCTAATAGTTTTAATTGTTTTTCTAAGGTTTCAAACTCTTTGACAATGTCTTCTGCTTCTTCATCATTTAGATCAAACATCAATTGGTTCGCTAACCTCTTAAAATACTCTTTATTCTTCTCTTCACTCATATGTTTGCCTCTTTTACCTGTTCTATATTATTAAGAATGTGTAAACTTTTCAATAAATTCTTCTTCTGAAATAATTGGAATCCCTAATGATTTCGCCTTTTGGTTCTTACTTGAAGTACTTTCTAAATCATTATTAATTAGATAATTCGTCGATTTTGAAACACTTCCTGTTACTTTCCCTCCTTGGGATTCAATATAAGCCTTTAATTCATTACGATTCGCATAATGATAGACATCCCCTGTTACCACAAAGGTTAATCCTTCACATAAATTCCCTTCTTTTTCAAAATGCGTTTCTTCAATTTGAACTTCCTTTAATAAGTTTTCTAGGATTCTTTGATTCTTTTCTTCTTTAAACCAAGACATAAACGCACTTGATTTTTCTGGACCGATTCCTTCAATGGAAGAGAAATACGTTAAATCCGATTCTTCTTTTGCGTGTGTTATAAGGTCTTGGAAGGAATATTGTGAAAGAAGTCTTTTTGCGACATCTGGTCCTACAAGAGGAATACATAATGCGAATAAGAATTTAGCGGTATCTACCTTCTTCGCTTTTTCAATACTCTTACGAATATTATCCGCACTCTTTTCCCCAAAGCCATCTAACTCTTTAATCTCATCAAAATGATCAACGAGTTTATAAATATCTGCGTATTCTCGAATCCATCCTTCATTGATAAAACGAGAGAGAGTTTGTTCGGAGATTCCATCAATATCCATTCCTGCTTTTGATACAAAGCGTGTGAA
>CADBUH010000073.1 GCA_902797775.1 uncultured Erysipelotrichaceae bacterium
AATGTGGTTACACCGGTTGTTGGTAGGGAACTTGTTAGAAACGCATTTATCTTAACGATTGTTGCGTGGATTGCGATGTTACTCTATGTAACGTTACGTTATGAATGGGATTATGCAGTAAGTTGTTTACTTGCCTTAGTTCATGATGTACTAATTACCTTAAGTTTATTCGCAATCTTACGTCTTGAAGTTAATATTGAAGTTATTTCTGTCTTATTAACGATTATTGGTTATTCCATTAATAACTCAATTGTTGTATGTGATCGTATTCGTGAAATGGTAAAACAAAATCCAAGTGGTTCGAAGAAACATTATCGTGAAATCGTAAATGAAGCACTGAATAATACATTCTTAATGTCCATGTTTAGTTCGATTTCAACCTTACTTCCAATCATTGCCTTATTACTATTAGGTTCTCGTTCGATCTTCACATTCACATTCGCAATGTTTGTGGGTATGATTGCAGGTACGGTATCTTCACTCTTTATTACACCAATGATTTGGTACTATATTCGTACACACTATACACCTAAGGCAAAGCCTAAGAAGAAAGCGAATAAAGAATCTCTTGATGAGATGACGATCAAAGGAATTAACGCATAAGAAGCAGCTATAAAGCTGCTTTTTGAAAGGAAAAAGGAATGAAGATTAAAGCGGTCTTATTTGATTGTGATGGCTTGATGTTTGATACAGAGATTGTGGCACAACGTATCTGGAGAGAAGTCGCACAAGGATATCACTATGAACTACCTGAGGATTTCTTCAAACAAATCACAGGAGGAGAAGTAAAGAGTAAACTCTTTGAAGATCCTGTGGTAGGAGAAATCTTTAAGAATGCAAATGCGAAACGCTTTGATTTATCCTTTTGGAAAGGAATTCAAAAGGATTGTCTAAATAAGAAGGGATTAATCCCTTTATTCCAATATTTAAATGAAAAGAAGATTCAGATAGCGATTTGTTCAAGTAGTCCAAAAGAATATGTAGAGACGTTATTATCTACCGTGTCTATTCCATTAAAGTATGATTATTTAATTGGGGGAGATCTCGTTTCTAAAAAGAAACCAGATCCTGAAATCTTCTTAACTGCGGCTTCTTATCTAAAGGTTGAACCGGAAGAATGTCTCGTCTTAGAAGATTCAAAGAATGGGATTGTGGCTGCAGATCGCGCTCATATGCATCATTGTTTTATACAAGATACAATTGAAAAAGATGAAGAATTAAATGCATTAATCGAATTTGAAAAAGCGGATTTAGAAGAAGTGATTGACTTACTTGAAACGCTCTCATCCTAACAATTTAAACCATTGTAGTATATACTATTTATATTGAGGAACATTTATGGATTTTAGCACATTACGAAACAAACATAAGAACTTTTATTTTCATGATTTTGAAATTTATGAAGATGAAACTTCAATACAATTAATTTATGATTTTGAAATTGAAGGATTATCCCATTTTAATCCAACCATTCATCTTACAAAACCAGTAGGAAGAGAAGAAATTGGTCTTTTAAAAGTGTTCCGTGAGGCTGCTTTTTCTTTAGGGATGATTGAACTGATTAGTTATTGGAAACTCACCTGTGCTCCAAATGTTATCGTAGAATGTGCTTATCTTTCTCCTGAACAAATCGCATGGTGGAAGAAACTCTATTATTATGGGCTAGGGGAATTCTTCTATCGTAATGGGATTACGATTAAGGAAGAAGAATTCATGGTGTTATGTGCGATGGGAGAAAAGATTGAAGGGCGTGTTGATACCACGAACTATCATGGAAATCTAATTCCTGTTGGTGGAGGAAAAGATTCTTTTGTGACCTTAGATGTCTTAAAAGATTTTTATGAAGAGAATCATGCGGTAGTTATTAACCATGTGCCTAGTGCGATTCATAGTGCAGAAAAAGCAGGTTATAAAGAGGATAAACTGATTGTCGTAGAAAGATCCTTAGATTCTAGGATGCTGGAATTTAATAAAGAAGGCTATCTCAATGGACATACACCATTTAGTGCTTTAGCTGCCTTTATTACTTTTTTAGTAGCGATTGTATATGAGAAACAATATATTTGTTTATCAAATGAAGATAGTGCGAATGAATCGACCGTAAAAGATACAAAGATTAACCATCAATATAGTAAGACCTTTGAATTTGAAAAGGATTTTAATCATTATACAGAAGAATATTTAACCCCACAAATTCATTATTTCTCATTATTACGTCCAATTAGTGAAATTCAAATCGCTGGTATCTTTTCTTCTTTAAAAGAGTATTTACCAGTCTTTCGTAGTTGTAATGTAGGACAAAAAGAAGAAAAGTGGTGTGGGAAATGTGCGAAATGTTTATTTGTATGTATTATTTTAAGTGCTTATCTTACTAGTGAAGAACTCATTCAAATCTTCCATAAAGATATCTTAAATGATTTAGAATTATTACCTCTTTTTGAACAACTTACAGGAATCTTAGATGATAAACCATTTGAATGTGTAGGAACAAGAGAAGAAGTAAACTTAGCGATTGTAACATGTATGCGTAAATGGAAAGAAATCCCTGCTTTATACCAAAAATATAAAGAGAGTGAATATTATAATTATTATAAAGATAAGACAATTGATATTACGTATTGGAATGATGAGAATTTAGTTCCTATGGAATATGCGGTATTACTAAAGAAAAGACTTGAGGAGATTCAACTATGAGTTATATAGAAGAATGGAGACAAGAATTTAAAGGAAAGAGAATCTTAATCTGGGGATTAGGTATGGAAGGGAAATCTTCTTATCGTTTTATTCGTTCCATCTTACCAGAACAATCCATTGATTTAGCCGATCAAGTCGTTTCTTCTTTTATTGAAGAAACGATTAATACAACCTTTTTTTTAGAAAATGATTGTCCTTTTGAAAGTTATGATTTAATCCTAAAAGCACCAGGTATTGTGGTAAAAGAAGAATATAAAGATTTACCAATTAGTGGACAAGCACCTCTTTTCTTAAAACATTATCGTGATCGCATAATTGGGGTAACAGGAACGAAAGGTAAAAGTACTACAACCTCATTAATCTATGAAGTATTAAATAAGAAACAAACTACTCATCTTGTAGGGAATATTGGGAAAGCTTGTTTTGATGTGATTCCTGAAATGAAAGAGGATGATTTAATTGCCTTTGAGATATCTTGTCATCAATTAGAATTTGCGAAACATTCTCCTCATATCGCAGTTTATTTAAACCTCTATGAAGAGCATCTTGATCATTATGGTAGTTTTGAAAAATATGGTGCAGCAAAAGATAAAATCTTCCAATTTCAAAAAGAAGGAGATTTACTCTTTATAAAGGATGACATTAAAGAGCGTGCAAATAGAGAAGATGCCTACTTAATCGGAAAAGATGTATATGTAGAAAATCATAGGGCACATTTTAAAGAGAAAGAAGTCTCTTTAGAAAATATCCATTTAATTGGGAAACATAATGAATTAAATTTAGCGATTGTCTATGCAATAGCGAATTATTATGGAGTAAGTGATGAAGAATATAAGGAAGCGATTCAATCCTTCTTACCTTTACCTCATCGTCTTCAAAAGATAGGGGAAAAGGATGGAATTGTATATGTGGATGATTCCATCTCTACGATTGGACAATCTTGTATTAATGCCTTAGAGAGTTTAAAAGAGACAGGTAGTGTTCTGATTGGAGGAATGGATCGAGGGATTGATTATAGTGATTTAAAACACTATCTTCATACAAGAAATGACTTACATATTATCTTTATGTATCAATCTGGTAAGCGGGTATATGAAGAAATGAAAGAAGAAAATCTTTTACCTGAACAAGTTTATTTGGTAGAAGATTTAGAAGAAGCGGTTACACTTGCGAAACAATGTACAGGAGAAGGGAAGATTTGTTTATTATCTCCTGCTGCTTCTTCCTATGATCACTTTAAGAATTTTGAAGAACGAGGAGAAGTTTTTAAACAACTTGTGTTTGGATATGTGGAAAGTAATTAAGAGTGATAGTTCTTCGCTTGAACAAACCTATAAGGTTGGACCATTAGTTGGAAAACTTTTAAGTTCAAGTTCTTTATCCGAAGAACGAATCCAAGAGTTATTAAATCCTACCTTACGTCTTACAACTTCAAATGCACCATGTGTGGTGGATTGTTGTGAGAGACTTTTAAAAGCGAAAAAGAATCATGAAAAAGTATTTGTAGGGGGAGATTATGATGCGGATGGAATTTGTTCTACTGCCATCATGAAAGATACATTAGATCGTTTAGGAATTAAAAATGGATATTATATTCCAGATCGTTTTAAAGAAGGATATGGATTAAGTGTTAAGACGGTTGAACTCGCACATGAAAGAGGTTATTCCTTACTCTTAACCGTAGATAATGGCGTAAAAGCTTTTGAAGCAATCGCCAAAGCGAAAGAGTTAGGGATGGATATTATCGTAACGGATCATCATCGTATTGAAGAAGAAGTAAAAGCGGATATCGTTGTTCATCCAGATTATATGGAAGCACAATTTGCGACCTTATCTGGAGCGGGTGTAGCCCTAGAAATAGCACGTTCATTATTAGGCGAAGTGAAATCGCATATTGTCTTTGCGGCGATCGCAGCGATTGCGGATGTGATGCCACTATGGAAAGAAACAAGAACGATTGTACAAGTTGGTTTACGTTATTTAGCGCAAGGTGTCGTTCCTAGTCTCATGTCCTTAATTGCGAAAGGATATGAAATAAATGAACGTACGGTTAGTTTTGAAATTGTTCCACGTTTAAATAGTGTTGGAAGAATGAATGATATTTCGAATGTGAATACCTTAATTCCATTTCTTCTAAGTAAGAATAAGGAACAGATTGCTTCCTATGTGATGCAATTAAATCTAGTGAATACAAGAAGAAAAGAATTATCCCATGCGATGTATCAAACTGCTATTAAGATGATTGAGAATGAAAAATTTATTCTATTACTCGATGAATCCTTTCATGAAGGAATCTGTGGCCTTGTGGCAGGAAGAATCGTAGATGAATATAAAAGACCTACTTTAGTTCTATC
>CADBUH010000074.1 GCA_902797775.1 uncultured Erysipelotrichaceae bacterium
CAAAGACAATTACTAAACTAAGAATAAAGCCCAATAAAACACGCATCATCTTCTATGCCTCCTTTCCGCTCCAACATTATATGTTAGTTACTTATTCAAATACAACTTCTATTTCAGTTCCTCTCGTCACAATTGTACCAGGAGGAATATTTTGATAGGTTACAACCCCATCTCCTTCTAATTTAAAACCAAATTGTGTTACAGACCATAAACCGGTTACTTCTTTTCTTGTCCATCCTGTTAAATCAGGCATCGTGAAACTATTGGTTTCTGTCGCTAAGAAGACTTTTTGACCTGTTGATACAATTCCATTTACAGAAGGATATTGTGAGATAACAGTATTTCCATTTCCTAAGACTAGAATGGAAACATTCTTATCTTCTAGTTTATTTAAAGCATAATCAACGGAGTGATTTGTAAGGTTAGGCATATCTTCTGAGATAATCTCTGTAATTGGTTCAACTTCTTCCTCTTCACTTTGTTCAACTTGAACTTGTTGCCCTTTGGAATAACCTAATCGAATCGCTGTTTTACGTAATAAGTTTTGTGCTGCTTGTACTTCTACTTGTGAGTTAGCGTTATATGGAGATTCAAAACAATAATAAACCATAACTTGTGGATTATCGGCAGGTAGTGCAGCCATGATGGAAGTGATCGTATAACCTGTATGATAACCACCGTTTACAGATACTTCGGCAGTACCTGTCTTCCCCATCAGTTCACATTCTGGAATTTGATAATAGGTCGCTGTACCTCTTTCATCATTGATGACACGATATAAAATCTCTTGTGTTTTCTTTGCGGTTTCTTTTGTGATTGGTGTTCCCGTAATCTTTGTTTCAGCTTGATAAATGGTATGGTTTGCATCATATGGATCTTTAATACTTTCAATGTAATAAGGTCGAACCATATTCCCTTCCCCAAAAATTGCACTATAGGCTTGTAACATCTGTAACATCGTTACGGTAGAACCTTGTCCATAACAAAGTGCTAATTTATCACCTGGCCATCTAAAGTTTAAGATACCTGTTTCTTCTGGTAAACCATCGGTACTAACAGGTGAAAAGAATCCAAATTTACGCATGTAATCTAAGTGTATATCTGGATTAATTAATGTATTTTGAACTTCAGCTGTTACAGTATTTAAAGACATGATTAAACCATAATCATATCCAATCATTCCTAAATCTCTTCTACCCGCATTATAGATACAACCCCAAGAATTCTCTTGGGTACTACGGATTGGGTTATTATATTCATCATTGGTAAAACAATAAGGTCCAGAATAAACTTCTGCTTCCCCATCATAGACACCTTCATTTATCGCAGCTGCGTAAGTAAATGTCTTTAAGGTAGATCCTGGTTCAAAAGGAAGTTGTGCACCATAGTTATTATAATCTTGTACATTTAAGACATTTGGATCAAAACTAGGAGATTGTCCCCACGCTAGAATCTTACCTGTATAAATTTCCATGACAGCTCCCCACGCTCTAGTGGTATCGAACCTTTGACGAGAAATTTCAAAGGATTCTTCTAATGCTTCTTGGATTTCATCATCAATGGTTGTATAGACATCATATCCATTAATCGCACTTACTGTCGTTTCTTTCATACCTGGTAAGATATGACCATTCTTATCTGCTTGGTAGTCTCTAGAACCATCATGTCCACTTAAATAGGTATTCAAATATAATTCCGTTCCCATCTTACCTACGGTAGAACCTGATTCATCGGATTGTGCAAATCCAATTAAATTGGAGGCGAAATCACCCATTGGATAAATTCTTTGAATGGAATCGGTAAATTCAATACCAGGTAAATTTAAAGCCATGATTTCTTCCATGGTTGCTTGGGATAAGTTTCTTCCTGCTGTACCAAGTTCGGTTTGCCAAACATCTTGGTTTAAGTAAGATAGACATTGTTCATAATCCATCTTTAAGATACGTGATAAAGCAGCAGCAGTTCCTTCTTTATCTTGTACATAGGTAATGGTATTACCTGAAGAAAGACGATCTTCCGCAAGAATACAATAAATATTATATGTACGGTTATCTTGCGCAATCACATTCCCTGTACGTGTAAAGATATTTCCTCTTAAAGCTTTAGAGATCTCATGCACCATATTTCTAGAATCTGCGTATTCGGATAAATCGGTTCCAGAACGTACATGTGTTTTCGCAATGGTTACTAAAAAAACATTAGAGACAATCGCAACCATTATCGCTAATGTTGATAAAAATACAATTCGTAGTACATGTTGTGTACGACGATACATTTTATTCTCCGTTATATGCTACGGTAGTAATCGTAATAATATTGTCTTCATCCATGCGTAAACCATTCTCATCCGCAATATTATCAACACGATCACGTCTACTTAATTGAGCGATTTCAATTTCTTTGAATTCGTTTTCTTGTTCAATTTGTGCAATTTGATTTTGAAGTTCTTGTACTTCTGAACTTAAAGAGTTATTGATGGTTCTTAAGAATAAAGCACTTACTAAATACAAAAGTACAGAAAAACCAAATAGTATGTACGAGAAACGTACTAATTTAAATTTCTTAGGTTTGTTTTTTCTTACTACTTTTGCCATAACTTACACTTTTATCCTTTCAATAACTCTTAGTTTTGCACTATGTGCTCTGTGGTTTTTATCTAGCTCTTCACTGGATGCGACAATTGGTTTCTTTGTCACAAGTGAGAAGGAGGCCTGCTCCATCTGAGATGCCTTCAGCGGCAACTTAGGCAAGGCAGATGGAGCAGTCGTCAAATCTTTAAAGATATTTTTGACAATACGGTCTTCGAGGGAGTGGAAACTAATCACTGCACATCGTCCACCGATGTCTAACAATTGACATGCTTCATGCAATCCAGCACTCAGTGAAGTCAATTCATCATTCACCTCAATCCTGAGTGCCTGGAAAGACTGTTTTGCCGGATGTCCCTTCTTATTGAGTTCTTTATTTGGTAAAGCACTCTTTATGACATCCACCAATTGAAATGTCGTTTCAATTGGATTTACACTACGTACTCTTTCAATCTTACGGGCGATTTGTTTCGCATATCTTTCTTCCCCATAAGCTTGTAGGATATGTACGAGTTTTTCATATGGATAATCGTTTACGATTTCATATGCGGTTAATGTTTGGCTTTGATCCATCCTCATATCAAGAGGTGCATCATACCGGTAAGAGAATCCTCTACTTGGATCATCAAATTGAGGAGAGCTTACCCCAAGGTCCATCATGATTCCATTGACTTTTGAAATACCGTAGGTTCCTAGAACCTCTTTCATATTTCTAAAATCTTCATGAAGGAAGGTAATACGATTGGAAAACTCTTTTAAGTTTTCTTTACTTTCTTTTATCGCAACTTCATCTTTATCGAATGCGTAGAGATGAATATTACTGCCTTTCTCAAGTAGACATCTTGCGTGACCACCACGACCTAATGTCCCATCTACATAGATTCCATTTTCTTTCACATTCAGGGCATCAATGGTTTCTTTTTGAAGAACACTAACGTGCTCCATTATTTGTTTCCTTTGATAGACGTTCTGCAATCTCTTCGAATGTTTCATCAGATAGAGAATCGTATTGTGTCCATCTTTCTTCTGCCCAGATTTCAATGTGATCATTTGCCCCAATGACAACACATTTCTTATCAATCTTGGCACTGTCAATTAAGACTTGTGGAAGTTGGATACGCCCTTGTCCATCAAGTGTACATTCGGTTGCTTTGGAAGTACGGTGACGAACGTATAATCTTGCGTCTCTAGAAGTTCTTGAATAAGAAGATAATTCTTGAATGATGTCATCCCAATCTTCTTGGGTATAGACATCTAAACTTCCTTCAAAGCCTATTGTGACAAAAAAAGTTTCACCTAAAGCTTCACGAAATTTGGCCGGAATTATGACACGATTTTTGTTATCTAAACTATGTTTGTATTCACCAATAAACATGTCTTATAACTCCCCACTTTCTACCACTTTGTGACACTTTCTACCACTAGTTTACCACTTATATATATAAACGCAAGTATTTTTTAAAAAAGATATAAAAAAAGACAGTTCTATTTTGAACTGTCTATTTCTACCTAATTGTTTGAATGGAATAGGTTATTTTGCTTGTGAAGCGGATACTTTTTCACTACCTACAGCACCACACTCAGGACAAGCGTGATGTGGCTTTTTATAAGCTCCACAAACTGGGCACTTTACAAGAGTAGGCGCATTTAATTTATAATGTGTTCTTCTCTTATCTCTTCTTGTG
>CADBUH010000075.1 GCA_902797775.1 uncultured Erysipelotrichaceae bacterium
ATTTTCATAAATGAGAAGAGTTTATAAATAAATAAGATAGAAAAAGTGCGTAAGAATAAGGGAATCATGTAAAATGAAACTATGAAACATAAACTACATGAAAAACAAATTTCCTACACATATCCCTATAAAGGTAGGGTTGTGAATGTACGAGTAGATGAAGCAGAAATAGCGAACGGAAGCATCGTTTCAAGAGAAGTGGTAGAACATCCAGGGGGTGTATGTATCGCAATGGAAGATGAAGAAGGGCGTTTTTTTATGGTTTCACAATGGCGTTACGCACAAGAAAGAGTACTCTTAGAATTTCCTGCAGGGAAATTAGAAAAAGGAGAAGATCCTAGGGAAGCGATTTTAAGAGAAGCGAAAGAAGAGACAGGTTATGAAGCTGTTGATTTAGAAGAGATTGGAGAGTTTGTGCCAACAGGTGCTTATGGACAAGAACTAGTGCACTTATATTACGCAAAGAAAGGAGACTATGTTGGACAACACTTAGATGAAGATGAAGATGTGGTTGTATCGAAGATGACATTAGATGAAATCATTGAGGCAATCATGAAGAATGAAATCATAGATGGGAAAACATGCGTTCTCGCATTTAAGATAAGAGAAAGGAAGAGAAACTATGACAAATAAAAAGTTAGCTCCAATTGAAGTAAAAGATTTATTAACGTATCGTTATCCAGAAAACTTACAGTATAGTCCTAGTGGAAAATATTTAGCGTTCCATGTGGCTCGACCAGTAGAAAAAGAAAATGGATATCGTAGAGATGTATGGATGGTTGAAAATGGAAAATGTAAACAATTAACCCAAAGTTTAGATGCGTCTATCTTAGTATGGAAAGATGATACAACTCTTCTTTTAAGAAGAAATACAGAAGAAAAAGAAGAAGGATGTACAGAACTCTTTGAATTATCTTTATTAGGTGGAGAAGCGAAACCAATTGGGAAAGTACCAGTCATCATTCAAAGGATGAAAAAACTGGAAGATGGTTTATATGCGCTTATTGCGAACATTGATGCGAATGATCCAGATGCGTATAAAGATACAGAAGACGTAAGAAAGAAAAAATTAGAAGAGAAGAAATTAGAAGAAGATTATCATGTGGTAGATGAAATCCCTTATTGGTTTAATGGGAAAGGTTACTTAAATAAAATTCGAACCGCATTATTCTTATTGAACTTAAAGGAAGAAAAACCAGTATTAAAAAGAATCTCTGATGCGTATCAAAACGTTTCTTCTTTTGATCAATTAGGGAATACTATTTACTACATTGGTGAAACGCATAAATTAAGAAAAGGACACTTTAATCGTATTTATTCCCATAACTATAAAACAAATAAAAAAGAAACAATTCTAGGAAAAGATATCTATTCCATTGATGAAGTATTTGTATTCAATAAGAAAGTATATGTACGTGCTACAGATATGAAAGAATGTGGTATGGGTCAAACACCAGATATTATGTTAGTGAAAAAGGATACCTTAGAAAAGGTCATTGATCCACATCGTTCTCTCTATTGTGCAACCGCTGGCGATACGATGTTAGGTGGTGGAAAAAGACATGTGGCATTAGAAGATGGATGGCTAACACTCGCAACGGATGTAGACCATACGGTTATCTGGAAGTTTGATAAAAACTTTAAGAAGAAAGTTCTCTTTGATCAGTTAGGCGCAATCTATTTTATGGATGCGTGTAAAGATAAAGTTGCTTTTGCGTTTGAAGACGCAAATGGACCAACTGAAATCTATGAGATGGATAAAAATGGTAAGAGTGTTAAGAAACTTACGAATTTAAATACAGAAGCAGTAAAAGGGAAATATGTGGCAAAACCAAATCCAATTGATTATCAATCAGAAGGTTGGAATCTAAGAGGGTGGGTATTACTACCTAAGGATTATAATCCAAAGAAGAAATATCCTGCGGTATTAGATGTGCATGGTGGACCACGGGGCATCTATTCTCCAATCTTTGTGCATGAGATGCAAGTATGGGCATCCAAAGGATACTTTGTATACTTTGGGAATATTGTAGGAAGTGATGGAAGAGATGATGAATTCGCTGACTTACGCGGTCATTATGGAGATACAGACTATAAGAACTTAATGGATTTCACAGATGTGGTATTAAAGAAATATCCTGCGATTGATAAGAAACGTCTATGTGTTACAGGTGGTTCTTATGGTGGGTTCATGACGAACTGGATTATCGGACATACGGATCGTTTCTGTTGTGCAGCGAGCCAACGTTCCATTGCGAGTTGGATATCCATGACCTTCATCGCAGATATTGGACCATGGTTTGATCAAAATGAATGTGGTATTCCATATAACGAAAGTGTATTAAAACACTTTGATAAACTCTGGGAATATTCTCCACTCAAATATATTGAAGGTGCGAAAACTCCTACCTTATTCATCCATAGTGAAGAAGATTATCGTTGTCCATTACCTGAGGGGATGCAGATGATGCAATCTCTAGCTTATCAAAATGTAGAAACGAGACTTGTTATCTTCAAGGGTGAAAACCATGAACTCTCTCGTAGTGGAAAACCTCTACATCGTTTACGTCGCTTAAATGAAATCACTAATTGGTTTGAGAGACACACAAAGAAAGGAAAATAGATATGACACTTCAAAAGATTGAGGTAGAAGATTTATTACAATTTAAATATCCTTCGAACTTACAATACAATCCAGATGGTGTAATCCTAGCCTTTGTGGTAGCGTACGCAGATGAAAAAGAGAATACGTATCATAGAGATGTATGGATTTCAAAGGATGGAAAGGTTAAACAACTTACGGCTTCCTTAGACGCAAGTATTGTAGGGTGGAAAGATAATGAAATATTAATAATCAATCGTAAAGGAGAAGATGAAACGTTAACGACACTTTATGAAATCAATATTCATGGTGGAGAAGCGAAACCATTTCTAAGTTTTCCTTTTCCAGTTTCTTCTTTAAAGTTTGTGAAAGATACGATTGTATTAACGGGTAAGATTGATGCGAATGATCCAGATGCCTATAAAGATACAGAAGACGTAAGAAAGAAAAAATTAGAAGAGAAGAAATTAGAAGAAGACTATCATGTGGTTGATGAAGTACCTTATTGGTTTAATGGACAAGGATATATTAATAAAGTTCGAAATGCGTTATTTCTATACAAAGATGGAGTCTTAAAAAGAATTACTTCGAAATATCAAAACGTTCATGAAGTAGTCATCATTAAGGATCAAGTTTATTACACAAGTGAAACGTATAGGCTTCGTCAAGATCGTAAGAATCAACTTTATGTATATGATTTAAAGACGAATAAGAATACAACACTCTATGGTAAGAAAGATTTATCCATCACAAATTTATTCCAATTAAAAGATGAACTTTATGCACAAGTAACCGATATGAAAATGTATGGGTTAAATGAAACCGGTCATATCATGAAAGTGCAGAAAGGTAAATTTATTGAATGTGTTGATCCAGAGCGTAGTTTAAATGATGGTGTCGCAAGTGATACAACACTTGGTAGTGGAAAACAAAATGCGACAAGAGATTCCTATTGGTATACCTTAGCCACAAATGAAGATCATGTGGAAGTATGGAAATATGATGTGAACTTTAAGAAGAAGGTTCTCTTTGATAAACCTGGATTAATTACTTGTATGGATGTAGGAAAAGAAAAACTCGCAATTGTTTACCAAAGTCCTACAGCGCTATGTGAAGTAGTAGAAGTATCCTTAGATGGAAAAAAGAGTAAACAAATCACAAATAGTAATAAAGATGTCTTGAAAGGAAAATATATTGCGAAACCTCAACCAATCCATTATCGTTCTACCGAAGAAGATTTAACAGGATGGGTATTACTACCAGAGAACTTTAATCCTAAGAAGAAATATCCTGCGGTATTAGATGTGCATGGTGGACCTAGAGCCATCTATAGTCAAGCTTACTTCCATGAGATGCAAGTATGGGTAGCGAAAGGATTTGTGGTCTTCTTTACTAATATTCGTGGTAGTGATGGTAGAGGAGATGAATTCGCAGATATTCGTGGACTCTATGGAAGTGTAGACTTTGAAAACTTAATGGATTTCACAGATGCAGTATTAAAGAAATATCCAAATATTGATCCAAAGAAATTATGTGAGACAGGAGGATCCTATGGTGGGTTCATGACAAACTGGATTATTGGACATACCGATCGTTTCTGTTGTGCAGCGAGTCAAAGATCCATCGCTAACTGGATATCAAAGCTATTTATCTCGGATATTGGATTATGGTTTAACAGTGACCAACAAGGTGTTCAAAATGTATACCAAGATAGTGATATCTTATGGGATCATTCACCATTAAAATACGCAGAGAAGGTTAAAACACCAACCTTATTTATCCATAGTGAGGAAGATTATCGTTGTCCTTTACCTGAGGGGATGCAGATGATGCAAGCTCTTGCCTATCGTAATATTGAGACAAGACTTGTGATATTTAAAGGAGAGAACCATGAACTCTCTCGTGGTGGGAAACCAATCCATCGTTTAAGAAGATTAAATGAAATAACCAATTGGTTTATAAAACATACAAAGTAGGAGGAAAAAGATTATGGTAAAAAAATTAAACCCAATTGAATTGGAAGACATTACAAAGTATCGCTTTCCTGGTAACTTACAATATAGTCCAGATGGGAAGTGTCTTGCCTTCCATGTTGCACGTGCAGATGTAAAGAAGAATGATTATCGTAGAGATGTCTATCTCATTAAAGATGATAAATGTACACAAGTAACACATTCTTTAGATGCACAAGTATTATTCTTTGATGATGATAAAACTTTACTATTAAGTCGAAAGAAAGAAGATGAATTACCAGGGAAAACACCACTCTATAAATTAGATGTAACAGGTGGAGAAGCAATGCCTTGGGTAACACTTCCTTTCCCACTTGTAACATTAAAGAAAGTAAAAGAAGATCTTTATGTTGCGGTTGGTATCATTGACGCAAATGATCCAGATGCTTATAAAGATTCAGATGAAGTACGTAAAGAAAAATTAGAGAAGTTAAAACTAGAAGAAGATTATCATGTAGTAGATGAAATTCCATATTGGTTTAATGGTATGGGATACATCAATAAGAAGAGAGAAAGTTTATTCTTAGTAGATACAAAGAATGGATTAAATGTAAAACGTTTAACGAATGGATACTTTGATGTAAATAGTATTTGTGTAGATGGTAATAAAGTTTATTACTCTGGAGATGTACGTAAGAATGTTCGCAAATATTATAGTAAGATCTATGTTTATAACGTTCATACAAATAAAGTGGAAACCCTCTACAATAAACTAGACCATACGATTGGTAACCTCTTTGTATTAAAGGGTCAACTCTACGCAATGGCTTCTGATATGAAGAAGTTTGGAGTAGTTGATACCACCAATGATATTTGTAAAGTAACAAAGGATAAATTAGAGATTGTTTATGTACCAGAAGTTACACTCTATAACAGTGTTGGTACAGATACCATGTTAGGTGGTGGACAAGGTAGTGCATGTGAAGGAAACAATTACCTTACACTCGCTACCGTAGAAGATCATACCGAATTATATTCCTTTGATTCTTCTATGAAGAAAAAGGTTCTCTTTAATAAACCTGGAAACTTAAACTTCTTTGCGGTAAGTAAGAATAAGATTGCGATGTGTTACCAAGATTATAATCATGTCGCAGAAATCTATGAAATGGATCGTAATGGAAAGAATCTTAAGAAACTCACAACGCTTAATGAAGAGATGTTGAAAGATCGTTATATTGCGAAACCAAATCCAATTAACTATACATCGCATGGTGAAAAATTTAAGGGATGGGTACTCTTACCTGAGAACTTTAATCCTAAGAAAAAATATCCAGCAGTATTAGATATTCATGGTGGACCTAGAACTGTATATGGAGAAACCTTCTTCCATGAAATGCAATTATGGGTAGCGAAAGGATTTGTGGTCTTCTTCACTAATATTCGTGGTAGTGATGGTAGAGGGGATGCCTTCGCAGATATCCGTGGTCAATATGGACAAGTTGATTTTGATAACCTCATGGATTTCACAGATGCTGTATTAAAGAAATATCCAAACATTGATAAGAAGAAGGTATGTGAAACAGGAGGATCTTATGGTGGGTTTATGTCTAACTGGATTATTGGACATACCGATCGTTTCTGTTGTGTAGCGAGTCAAAGATCGATCGCAAACTGGATTAGTTTCTCCTTCATGTCCGATATTGGTTATTACTTTGGACCAGACCAATGTGGTGCGAAGAATCCATTTGATTTTGAACCACAATGGGATATGTCTCCATTAAAATATGCGGATAAAGTGAAAACACCAACCTTATTTATCCATAGTGATGAAGACTTCCGTTGTCCACTCGCAGAGGGGATGCAGATGATGCAAGCTCTTGCATATCGTAATATTGAGACAAGACTTGTTGTATTCAAGGGTGAAAACCATGAACTCTCTCGTGGAGGTAAACCAGTACATCGTCTACGTAGACTTCAAGAAATCACGGATTGGTTCCTTAAACATACAAAATAAGATAGAAAAAAAGTTGTGGGGAAATACCTA